>DASQWG010000064.1:0-6587 GCA_035640375.1 Actinomycetota bacterium | reverse complement strand
TCCCATATCTCTCGCAATCGTCCCGAGGGTCGGAGCACCAGGACCTCCCACCCGGCCCGGGTCAGCGAGGTCGTGGCCGCGTGGGCTGCCCGATCGTCCTCCCGGCTGGCCGGCAGGGTCGGCTCCCCGACATCGGAGCGGTGGATCACCACGGCCAGTCTGGTGGCGAACCCGCCCGACAGCCGGCTCCAGGCGGCGAGCTCCTCGGCCGGCGGCACGTGGGTCACCACGACCAGCGACGTGGCGGCGGATGCCGCCGATCGGAGCGCCCGCATGCTCGGCGTCAGCTGGCGGGCCGGCGAGGGGCGCACCTGGGCCAGCAGCTCGAGGAAGCCGTCGGTGTCCACGGGCCGGGGCGGCGCGTCGGCCAGGGCCAGGCGCAGGGTGAACCCCGCTCGGAGATGGTGCGCGCCGATCGAGGCCGCCACCGACACCGACCGCTCGAAGGCCTCGGGCCAGTCGCCGAGGGCGCCGCCGCGGGTGTCCAGGAACAGCACGGCCGAGGCCCGCCGGACCGCCTCGTCCTGGCGGATCATGAGCTCGCCGGTGCGGGCCACGCTGGGCCAGTGGATCTTCCGGAGGTCGTCGCCGATCTCGTAGCCGCGCATCGTGTAGAAGTCGTCGCCCGTCCGGAAGAGCTGGCGAGTTGAGGACTCACCCGTGCCCCCGACCGGCGCGGCCGAGTACGACGGGCCCAGCTCCTCCACGGCCGGGTACACCACGAGGTCGTGGCGGTCGCCGAAGTCGATGCGCTGGCGGATGAGATCGAACGGGTCGGCGACCCATGCCGAGAGCGGACCGACCGCGTACCGCCCCCGGACCCGCGGCGTGAGGTGGTACGAGACGGTCTGCCCCGTTCCCGGCCGGATCTCTCCGGTCACCGCCCTGGCGGGGGTCCCGAGCGTCGAGGGGAGCCGGTCCTCCAACAGCAGGAGGGAGGTTCGCCGTCGCCCCATGTTCCGCAGGTCGAGGTCGACGCGGACCCGGGTGCCGGGGAAGACACGACGCGAGGAGAGCCGGCGGGTGGCCGCGAGGTCGTGCCGGGCGGCCCGGACCAGCAGTGCAGACAGCGGGACCAGGGCCAGCAGGCCGACCGCGATCATGTGCAGGTCCGGGGCTCCGAGCGCGCGCGAGGTCAGCCAGAGGAGGACGGCTCCCCCGATCACCGCCCAGGCCCTGGTGGTCAGCACGGCGGTCCTAGCCCGTCACCGGGACCGGCACCTCGTCGAGCGTGTCGGCCAGGATGGTCTCGGCGTTCCGGCCGCTCATGGCCGCGTCGGCCGACACGATCAGCCGGTGGGCCAGGACGGGAAGGGCGAGCGCCTTGATGTCGTCTGGGATCGCGTAGTCCCGTCCTTCGCTGGCCGCCATGGCCCGGGTCGCCCGGAGCAGCATGATCGAGGCCCGAGGGCTGGCTCCGAGGTAGACGTCCGGATGGCGACGGGTGGCCTCGGCCAAGCCGACGATGTATCGGCGGAGCGAATCGGTCACGAACACCTCCCTGGCCGCGGCGATCATCCGGGCGGCCCCCGATGCGTCCGTCACCGGGCCGATGTCCTGGAGGGTCGATTGGGTCCCGTGCGTGGCCAGGATCTCGACCTCCGACTCGGCTTCCGGGTAGCCGATGGCAAGCCGCATCATGAACCGGTCGAGCTGCGCTTCGGGGAGGGGATAGGTTCCCTCGTGCTCGATCGGGTTCTGCGTGGCCACCACCATGAACGGCACGCCGAGCTGGTAGCTCACCGCGTCCACCGTGACCTGCCGCTCCTCCATCGACTCGAGGAGCGCCGACTGCGTCTTCGGGCTGGCCCGGTTGATCTCGTCGCCCAGGACGATGTTGGCGAAGATGGCGCCGGGCTTGAACTCGAAGTCGCCCCGTTCCTGGTTGAACACGTTGACCCCGGTGATGTCGGTGGGGAGCAGGTCCGGCGTGAACTGGATCCGGCGGAACGAGCAGTCGAAGGAGCGGGCCATCGCCTTGGCCAGCATGGTCTTGCCGACGCCCGGCACGTCCTCGATCAGGAGGTGGCCTTCCGAGAGGAGGGTGACCAGGGCGAGCCGGATCTCGTGGCGCTTGCCCTGGATGACCTTCTCGATGTTGCCGCGGATGTTCGCGAACTGCTGCTCGAACCAACTCCAGTCCGGCTGGGCCACGCGTTCGTCTCCCGAGGGTCGGAGCGGGCCGTCGCGGCCCGCCCCACAATCTTACGGCCCGGCGGGGCCGATGGTTCTGTCCCTTGGTCGCCGCCGGGCGCAGGCCGGTTCGGCCGGAGAGAGCAGAAGGAAGGCGGCGCGGCCGGCGCCCTTCATCCCTGAGACGCCCCGCGCGGCCCCACGTCTTGGGCGTCCGTCATCCTTCGGTCACCGACGCTGTCGACGCCGCCTTCCCTGTGTCAAATTACACGTCCGTGATTCGACGGAGTCAAGCACCCGGTGGAGTCCTTCGCCCGGCGGCGGCGAGGTCGTCGGCTAGAATGCTTCAAGAAGGAGGGAACGCTTGGGGAGATCGCTCGTCCTCAACGCGAGTTACGAGCCGCTCGCGGTGGTCACCGCGAGGCGGGCCGTGGTGCTCGTCCTCAAGGAGAAGGCCGTGATCCTGGAGTCGAACGGGATGGTGTTCCGCTCGCAGTGGCTCGAGGTCCCGGCGCCCTCCGTGGTCCGGCTGAACTACTTCGTGCGGGTCCCGTTCCGGGCCCGGGCCTCGCTGACGCGCCGGGCCGTGTTCGCCCGTGATGAGTGGACCTGCCAGTACTGCGGCGGCCACGCCGAGAACGTGGACCATGTGATCCCTCGGTCCAGGGGAGGCATGCACACGTGGGAGAACGTGGTGGCCTCGTGCCGCCGCTGCAACGCCCGGAAGGAGAACCGCTCCCACGACGAGGTTGGCCTCCGGCTCCGACGGCAGCCGTTCGCGCCGCGCGACGGCCTCCGCCTGTCTTTGGGCCGCCTCGAGCCTGAGTGGGAGCCCTACCTGGTCCGGAGCAACGGCAACGGCAGCCACGCCTGATCGGGGATCCGGTCCGAGCCCGCCACCCCGCTAGTCGCTGATCTCCCGGCTTGCGAACTTCATCGTTGTAATTCCCGCCGCCACCTTGACCGGGTGGAGTCTCAGTGGCATAACAGTGGAACGCTAGCGGAGGAGGGGGAGGACGCCAGTGGCGGAACTCCTGGGGGAGCACCACTACCAGATGGACCCCAAGGGCCGGATCAGCCTGCCCGGGAAATTCCGGGAGGCTTTCAAGGCCGGCGTCCGCCTGACGCTGGGGCAGGAGGGCTGCCTCTACGCGTTCCCCCCGGAGGAATGGAAGCGGGAGAAGGCCCGGATCGAGAATCGGGCGCTGGCCGACCAGCAGACCCGCGGCTACAACCGGGTGTTCTTCGGCAACGCGGAGCACGTGGATCTCGACGGCCAGGGACGGCTGGTGGTCCCTCGCCGGCTCCGCGACAAGGTCCGGCTGGCCAGAGATGTCGCCGTGATCGGGGTGTCCGACCGGCTGGAGATCTGGCCTGAGGAAGAGTGGACGAGGTACTCGGAATCGCTGGAGAGCTCGTATCAGTCCGGATCCCTCACGCCCCGGCACGGTGAGGGAGGAGAGGAGGGGAGATGACGCTGCCACGGGAGATCGCGCAGAGCCTGTACCTCATGGCTCTGCTGGCCCTGACCTCGGGCGCCGTTCTGGGGATGGGGCTCCTGGCGGTTCGGCTGCTTGGCTGAGGCGACCCATGAGCCGGTCCTGGTGAGCGAGGTGGTGGAGCTGCTGTCCGGTGCGGAGACGCTGATCGACCTGACGGTCGGGGCGGGAGGTCATGCCCGTGCCCTCCTCGACGCCGGCGTCGGCCGGGTCGTGGGGATCGATCGTGACCCGCGCGTTCTCGACGAGGCTCGGGCTCGGCTCGCCGACGTGGGCGCCAGGTTCCGGACGTTCCGCGTCCGGTTCTCGCAAGTGCTCGAGGTGGCCCAGGAGGCCGGCGTCCGCGAGGCCGGCGGTGTCCTGTACGACCTCGGGGTGTCCTCTCTCCAGCTGGATCGGCCCCAGCGGGGCTTCTCCTACCGAACCGAGGGACCGCTCGACATGCGGATGGGCGAGGAGACCCGAACGGCGGCCGACGTGGTGAACGCCTATCCCGAGGACGAGCTGGGGCGCCTGATCCGGGCCTACGGCGAGGAGCGGTTCGCCGGCCGGATCGCCCGGGCGATCGTGCGAGCCCGGGAGCGCGCGCCGCTGCGGACGACCCGCGAGCTGGCCGCGGTGGTCGCGGCCGCCGTGCCCAGGCGTCGCGGGGGACCTCATCCGGCCCGCCGGACCTTCCAGGCGATCCGGATCGAGGTCAACGGGGAGCTCGAGGAGCTGGCCGCCTCCCTTCCCCGGGCGGTCCAGCTCCTCGCCCCCGGCGGTCGCCTGGTGGCGATCTCGTACCACTCGCTCGAGGACCGGCTGGTCAAGTCGTTCCTCCGCGACGACGATCGGCTCGAGGTCCTGACGAGGAAGCCGGTCCGGCCGTCGGCGGCGGAGGCTGCACGGAACCCTAGGGCCCGCAGCGCCAAGCTCCGGGCCGCCGAGCGGAGGGCAGCCCAGTGGCCGTAGCGGTGCGCCCGGCCGAGGTCCTCGACCGGCCCCGGCCGAAGGGGGCCGTGGTTCGGCCACTGCCTCGGCGCCGGGCCCGGCGGATCCCGTTCGGGCTGGTGGTGGCGGCGGTGTTGACTGCGCTGCTCATCGTGCTGGCCGGGGCCCAGGCCATCGTGGCGCAGGGGGCCTTTCGCCTGTCGGACCTGCACGATCGGGCCCAGCGCCTCGAGGCCGAGGCCGACCGGCTGCGGCTCCGGGTGGCCCGGCTGTCGACGCCCGATCGGATCGCCGCCGTCGGACGACGGGCCGGACTAGGCAGGCCGACGCAGGTCGAGACCCTCGGCCGGGAGAACCCGTGAAGCGCCCGCCCGGGAGAAGGGTGGGGGCGCTGTTCGCCCTGATGGCGCTGTCCCTGGGCGCCGTGGCGACCCGGCTCGTGCTCCTCCAGGTTCGGGACGCGGCCACCTACGAGGCCCTGGCCGCGGAGCAGCGGGTCCGCCGGATCGCGCTCCCGGCCGAACGAGGGACGATCTACGACCGCTCGATGCACGAGCTGGCGCTGTCGCTGCCGGCCAAGGCCGTCTACGCGGACCCGGCCATGGTGTCGGATCCCGTTTGGACCGCCGATCGGCTCGCGGGGATCTTGGGCGCCCGCCCTGCGGATCTCCACCGGTCCCTCACGGCCCCCTCGCGTTTCGAGTACCTGGCCCGGAGCGTGGATCTCGCGGTGGCGAACCGGGTGCGCCAACTCGACCTCCCCGGCATCGGGTTCATCGACGAGCCGAAGCGCACGTACCCCGGCGGGTCGCTGGCCGCCCAGGTGCTGGGGTTCGTCGGTGTCGACGGGGCGGGCCTGGCCGGGCTGGAGCTCCAGTGGGACGAGGTGTTGGCCGGTCGGCCCGGCCGGATGCTCGTGGAGCAGGATCCCGACGGGCAGTCGATCCCTCAGGGGCGGCTCGAGCTCGAGGAGCCGCGACGCGGGCGCGACCTCGTCCTCACCATCGACAAGGACCTCCAGTACTTCACCGAGCGAGCCCTGGCCCGGGCCGTGGCGCGGAACGGCGCGCTCGGCGGGTCCGTCATCGTCATGGACCCATCGACCGGCGACGTGCTGGCCATGGCGACGAATCCCGGGTTCGACGCGAACGCCTACCGGGAGGCCCCGCCGATCCTGACGAAGAACCGCGGGGTCACCGACGTGTACGAGCCCGGTTCCGTCAACAAGGTGATCACTGCGTCCGCCGCGCTGGAGGAGGGCGTCGTCGGGATCCGGGAGCGGCTGTGGGTCCCCCCGCGCTACCAGGTCGGGGACAAGGTGTTCGGCGAGGCCCACCCCCGTCCGGCCATGGCCATGACGCTGACCGACGTGATCGCCCAGTCCAGCAACATCGGCACGATCATGACGGCGGAGCGGCTCGGCAGCGACCGGCTGGACGCGTACCTCCGCGACTTCGGCTTCGGCGTGGAGACGGGGATCCGGTTCCCCGGTGAGTCCGACGGCATCCTGATGCCGGAGGAGGATTGGTGGACGACCTCGATGGGCACGATCCCGATCGGGCAAGGGATCGCGGTGACGCCGCTCCAGATGGCTTCGGTGTACGCGACCGTGGCCAACGACGGGGTCCGGGTGGCGCCACGGCTGGTCCGGGGGACCGTCGAGGGCGGCGAGGTCAGGGAGCGCCGGCCCGAGGTGCGGGAGCGGGTGGTCTCGACAAGCACGGCCCGTCTGGTCACCAGGATGCTGGCCGAGGCCGTGTCGTCCGGGACCGGGACCGAAGCGCAGCTCCCCGGGTACTGGGTGGCCGGAAAGACCGGAACCGCCCGCAAGCCGCTGGAGGGAGCGCTGGGCTACGGCGACGAGTACGTGGCCTCGTTCATCGGGTTCGCTCCAGCCCGTGATCCGTCCGTGGTGGTCGCGGCGATCATCGACGAGCCCGACACCGTCTATGGCGGCGTGGCGGCCGCGCCCTTGTTCCGCGAGGTGATGGGGTTCGCGCTGGCCCACCTTCGGGTCCCGAC
>DASQWG010000063.1:0-2572 GCA_035640375.1 Actinomycetota bacterium | reverse complement strand
GATCAGCCAGCCCACCGCGTCGCCGCCGGCGGCCAGGATCAGCAGCGTGAGGAGCGCCGACGCGGCCTGGGCGAAGGGGTCGCGGGCCAGGCCGGCCACCCTCGGCGCCAGCAGGGCACCCACCACCAGCCCGGCGATGAGGCCCGTGTACGTGACCAGCTGGAGCGCCGCGCCGCGGCGGAACCCGGTCACGATCGACAGGAGCAGGAGGGCCACGATCATCCAGTCCAGGGCATTCACGGCCGCCATCCTCCCACGGAGCCCCTGCGTGACAGGCACGACGGGCTGACGTAGCCTGAGCCGGTGCCCCGCTCGCCCGTCCTCGCCGCGGCGGCGCTGCTTGCCGTCGTGTTGCTCGCGCCGCCGGCGGCGTCGGATCCGACGCCGGTGCCGGGGCCGACACCGTCTCCCGAGCCCGCTCCCCGCCTGGCCCAGTGCACGATCGACGGAACCGAAGGCAACGACGTGCTGACGGGGACGCCGGGCCCCGACGTCCTGTGCGGGCACGGCGGTGACGATGTGTTGCAGGGCCTGGAGGGCGACGACGAGCTCGACGGCGGTGACGGGCTGGACACGGCCACGTTCGACCTCTCACCCTGCTGCATCCGGGCCGACCTCGGAGCCGGGACGGCCACGGGCGCAGGGACCGATCTGCTGATCGGCATCGAGGGTCTGACCGGTTCGCCCGACGACGACGTGCTGCGCGGCGACGGAGGTCCCAACAGCCTCTCCGGGCTGGGAGGGACCGACCTCCTGTACGGCGGGGACGGCGAGGACACGCTCTCGGGCGGGGATGGCGACGACTACCTCCTCGGCGAGGGTGGGACCAACGCGATCGACGGCGGGCCCGGTGCGGACGCCTGCCCCGGAGCGACGGGGGTGTCGTGCGCGCCGGCCTCCCTCACCGATCCGAACGACACGCGGGGCATCCTCGACGTGCGGGAGGTCACGGCCTCGCTCGGCCAGACCCCCCCGGCGTGGCGGATCGGGACGTTCGGGCGGACCTCGAACCGGCGCCTGTGGGTTGAGGGGTACTTCGTGGTGTCGCTGGACAGCAGGGGTGACGAAGGGTTCGACTTCCACGTCCTGGTTCGGTCGACCGGCCGGAGGATGCGGGGCGTGCTCCTGCGCGAGGGCGGGCGGTACCCCATCGGCAGGGCCGAGGCGGCACGCCCGGGGGGCCGGGCCGTGATCACTCGGATCGCACCTGAGCGCCTGGAGATCCCGTCCGAACGGGCGTACTACCGGTGGTCGGTGCTGTCGATCTTCACCGGGCCGCGGTGCCGTCCGTGTGTGGACGTGGTCCCCTCGCCGGGCGAGGGGGCGTTCCCGCAGCCCTGGCCCTAAGCCCCCCGGAGAAGGCGGTACGCCCGCACGAGGACGGCCCCGGCCAGCGCAGCCCCCAGGCCGACCAGGAGAGCCGGCACCACGTCCCCCGGGCCGAACGAGGGCAGCGGTGAGCGTCCCGAAATCATCGCCGTGACGGCCAGTCCGGCGATGACCAGGTTCCTGGCCAGCATGATCCGGGCGCTCCGCGATTCGGCGCGACCGAAACAGCCGCACGGGAGGCTGTCGCCTCGGGTCAGGGCAGCCCGGACCACCGCGGCCGAGAAGACCACCACGAGGCCCAGGCCCATCGCCGCCCCGATCTGGGTGGCGCCCCAGAGGATCGTGACAGGGACTGCGGCCTCGGCGACCGGTACGAGGATCGCGGCCACCGTTTCGACGGGCGATGGGAGCCGGTAGGCGGTCAGCGCCCGCCGCCAGATCCGCCACCGGAAGACCTTCGCCGCGGCGGCCACGCCGAACACCGCAGCCACGGCTGCGGCGGCCACCGGGGTGACCCGTCCCGTGCCCGACGAGCTCGCCGAGGCCGCCCCCACGATCACGATGCCCCCCAGGGCCAGGCCGTTGAGGACCCGGCCCTCAGGCCGGAGGGCCAGCCGTTCCAGGGCGTGGGTGAGCGACCCGACGTCCTCCGCGAACATCCACGCGAGGCCGACCGCTGCCGAGCGCGCCAGGCCGAACGCCCCCATCGCCACGGCGGCCACGAGCGGGTCGCCCGAGGCCAGCGAGGCCGCCGCTACCGCCACGAGCGTGCCGTGCCGCAGGTGGGTGGCGAAACCGATCCCGAGCCCCAGGCCGTACAGCATGGCCGCCGTCTCCGCCGAAAACGTCGATCGCCACCACTCAGGGACCTGCCGTCGCAGCTCGGGGATCGGCACCCGGATGCCGGCCAGCTCCCGGAGGGCATACGCCCCCGCCACCGCGGCGACCGCGAGGGTTCCGAGTACTCCCCACGGCGCGCCCAGCGCCATCCCGGCTGCGCCGAGCGCCGCCCCGAGGATCCCCGCGGACACCGTGGCGCCCAAGATGTGCAGCCCCAGAACCCTCGCCCACCTCCTTCCCCGGCCCCCGTGGACCACGGGGGTGATGGTCTGCGCCATCGAGAGGCCTCAGGGGCTGAACAGCGTCGACAGCCCGGCCACGACCGACGCCGCCACCACGGCCACCAGGAACGGGCCGGTCAGCACGGCACCTTCGTGTCCCGATAGGTGATGCAGAACACCCG
>DASQWG010000062.1:0-4431 GCA_035640375.1 Actinomycetota bacterium | reverse complement strand
TCGATCGGTGGCTCGAACGCGAAGTCCGCGCCGACGTAGCGGACCCCCTCGGCAAGCGCCGCCCCGGCCACCAGGGACCGTTCCCGGTACCCCAGCACGGGCTCGTCGGACACGTCCAGCACGACCGAAGGCCGGTGCCGCCGGATCGCGTCCCGGACCGAGCCGACCAGGTCGGGGCTGGCCGGCTCCACCGGCACGGGCCCGAGGTCCGGCATCTCCCCCGGGCTGATCTTCTCGGTCCCCCCGACGAACAGGCACGCCACCACGTCGAACCCTTCGGCCCGAGCCGTGTCGAGGGCCCACCGGGTGGTCGGGGGATAGTGCTCGCCGTCGACGAGCACGAGGGTTCTGGTCACGCGTCCTCCGAGCTTCGACTACTCGGTCACCAGCGGCGCGTCGGCCTTCGGCCCGGGCGACAGCATCTCGAGCTCCCGGACGTGCTCCTCGCCGCTGGAGATCGAATAGTGAGCGTTGAGGGTTGAGCCACCGAAGGGGTACCGGCGATGGATCCGGACCTCGTCCCCCTCGAGCTCGATCACGTTGTAGCACGGTTTGGTGTGGCCCCGCAGACGGAGGGACGCGCAGGTGCCGGCGTTGACGATGTACAGGTTCTCGAGCCGCCACACGTAGGGCACGTGCTTGTGCCCGGTGACGACCAGGTGGACCCCTGCACGGATCAAGACCTCGAGGAGGTCTCCGGCGTCGTACACGATGTTCCGTTCCCGACCGGTCCCCGGCACGGGGATCAGGTGATGGTGGAGGGCGAAGATCCGGAAGTCGGCCGGCGCCTCGAACTCCTTGCGGATCCACTCGTACCGCTCCCGGCCGATCTGGCCGTGATCCAGGTCGGGCTCGCTCGAGTCGGCCCCGACCATGCGGATGCCCTCGACATCGACCGACCAGTGGCGCGGCCCGATCAGCTCCTCGAAATGCACGTACCCGACGTTGCGGGCGTCGTGGTTGCCCGGCACGGAGTACACCGGCGCGTTGATCCGCTCGAGGTAGGCGGCGGCGGTCTTGAACTCCTGGCGGTAGCCGAAGTTGGTGAAGTCGCCCGTGCAGACCACCACGTCGGGCTCGAGCTCGTTGATCTCGACGATCACCCGATTCATCAGGTTCGGGACGAAGTACGGAGACCCGACGTGCGGATCGGAGATGTGGGCGATCGTGACCACCGCACCCGTAGTCTACCCGCGCGGTTCGGCTGCTAGGCCCGGCCGAGCCGGACCCGCCGGAGCAGCTGGGCGTTGAGGGCGACCACGATCGTGGACAAGCTCATCAGGACGGCCCCCACCGCGGGAGCGAGGGTGATCCCCGCCCAGGCCAGCACCCCCGCGGCCACGGGGATGGCCACCACGTTGTAGCCCGCCGCCCAGACGAGGTTCTGGACCATCTTCCGGTACGAGGCCCTGGACAGCCGCATCACGTCGATCACCGCTCGCGGATCGTCCGACGCGAGCACCACACCGGCCGACTCGATGGCCACGTCGGTGCCGGCGCCGATGGCGACCCCCACGTCGGCACGCGCCAGCGCGGGCGCGTCGTTCACGCCGTCACCGACCATGGCCACCCGCTGGCCGCGTTCCTGGAGCTCGACCACCGCGCGGTCCTTGTCCTCGGGCAGCACCTCGGCGAACACCTCGTCGATGCCCAGCCGCTCGGCCACCGACTCGGCCACCTGCCGAGCATCGCCGGTGATCATGGCCACCCGGACACCGAGCCGGTGGAGCTCGTCGACGGCCTCGCGGGACTCCGGCCGGATCTGGTCCTCGAGGGCCACGGCGCCGACGACCTCGCCGTCGCGGACCACCGCGAGCACGGCTGCGCCGCGCGAAGACCACTCCTTGACCCGTGGCGCCAGCGCCTCGGGGGTGTCCAGGCCGCGCTCCCGGAGGAGGTTCGGGCCGCCGACGAGGACGGGAGCTCCGTCGACGGTCGCCTCGACGCCCCGACCGGTCAGCGAGCGGAAGCCCTCGGCCGGAGGGACCCCGCCGCGGGCGGACGCAGCTTCGACGATGGCCCTGGCCAGAGGGTGCTCGCTGTCGGCCTCGGCGGCCGCGGCCAGGCGGAGCACGGCGCCGTCGTCCCCGTCGGCCGAGGCTACGTCGGCCACCGCGTGCCGTCCCGCCGTCAGCGTGCCGGTCTTGTCGAACAGCACCACGTCGACCTGCCGCATCCGCTCGAGCGCCAGGCGGTCCTTGACCAGGATCCCGTTCCGTGCCGACATCGACGTCGAGATCGAGATCACCAGTGGGATGGCCAGGCCCAGCGCGTGGGGGCAGGCGATCACCAGGACGGTCACGGACCGGATCACGGCGGCGTCGGGGTCTCCGAGGAGGCTCCAGGTGACCAGGGTGGCCGCGCCCGCACTGGCCGCCACGTAGAACAGGAACGCCGCGGCCCGGTCCGCCAGGACCTGGGCGCGTGACCTGGACGCCTGGGCCTCGGCCACGAGGCGCTGGATCCCGGCCAGCGCGGTGTCCTCGCCCACCGCCGTCACCTCGACACGGATCGCCGAGTCCGTGGCCACGGTCCCGGCCACGACCTCATCGTCCGGGGACTTCGCTACGGGCCGGGACTCGCCGGTCACCATCGATTCGTCGATCTCGGCTTGGCCCTCGACAATGCGGCCGTCGGCCGGCACCCGAGCCCCCGACCGCACCAGAACGAGGTCGCCGACCCGAAGCGCCCCGATGGGAACCGTTTCCACCGAGCCGTCGCGGACCCGCTCGGCGTCATCGGGCAGGAGCTCGGCCAGCGCGGCCAGCGCTCCCTGAGCCTGGCCGATGGCCCGCATCTCCAGCCAGTGGCCGAGCAGCATGATCGTGATCAGGAGCGAGAGCTCCCACCAGAACTCCAGGTCGAACAGGCCGATGGCGGTCGCCGCCGACGAGCCGTAGGCAACGGTGATGGCCAGGCCGATCAGGAGCATCATCCCCGGTTGCCGCGACCGGGCCTCCTGGATGGCTCCCGTCAGGAACGGCCACCCGCCGTACAGGAACACCGCCGTGCCGAGCACCGGCGCGACCAGGTCGTCGCGGGGGAACGTGGGAGGACGGAACCCGAACCACTCCTGGACCATCTCGCTGAACGCCACGATCGGGAGCGTCAGAACGAGGCTGACCCAGAACCGGCGACGAAACTGGGCTGCGTGGTCGCCGTGATCCCCGTGGCCACCGTGCGCTCCGTGCCCCCCGGGGTGAGCGCTCCCGTGCTCGCCATCGGTGGCCCCGTGGTCCTCACGGCCCTGCATCACCGTGCCGTGGTCCTCGCCGTGATCCATCGAGCCGTGATCCATCAGAACCAGCGTATCAACGCGGGCGCCGTTGCCTCACCGCGGCGACGAGCAGGGCGACGACGGCGATGCCTGCCGCCGCGGCGACCACGACCGCCCCGATCGGGGGCCCCTCGCTCCCGCGCGGGGTGGCCGGTGTGACGGGGACGAGCGTCGGTGATGACGCCGGGCTGGGCGGGGAGGTCGGAGGCGCCGGGGCCGGGGTCGCGGTCGGTACGAAGGTCAGGGCCGCCCCATCCGGGAAGCCCCGCTGCTGGCCGGTGCAGCAGCCTCCCCACACGATCATGCGGTCGCCGGTCCACACCGCGGTGTGCCCCGCTCGTGGAACGAGCGAGCCGCGGCGGACCCGAGACCAAGCCCCGATGGCTGGGACGTACGAGGCCGCGTCGGGTGGGTAGCCGTCGAGCCCGCTCCGACCGCCCCACACCACCATCTGGTCCCCGATCCACACGGCGGTGTGGAGCTGTCGCGGCGCCAGCGGTCCCTGGGGCAGCGGGGTCCACGCCTGGGCAGCCGGATCGTAGGCGGCGCCGTCGAAGAGCTCGGCTGAGGCGGCATCGCAGCACCCGCCCCACACAAGGAGGTGGGTGCCGGTCCAGACCGCGGTGTGGCCGCTCCGGCCGGCGATCGGGGCCGGTGGGATGGGTGACCACGCATCGGCCGCAGGGTCGTAGGCGGCGCCATCGGCGAGGGTCCCGGTGGCCGTGGCCCCGCCCCAGACGAGGATCTGTGCTCCGGTCCACACGGCCGTGTGGCCGAACCGGCCCTCGATCGGGGCGGGCGGCAGCGACCGCCACCGGTCCCGGGCGGGGTCGTACGCCGCGCCGTCGGCGAACTCCCGTCCGAACACGTGCCCGCCCCACACGATCAGCTCCGCTCCGGTCCACACGCCCGCATGGCCGGTCCGCGCGGCGATGGGCGGCGGCCGGAGCGGTCGCCACCGATCCCGGACCGGGTCGTAGGCGGCGCCGTCCCCGAACTCCGCCCCGCCGCGGTCGCAGCACCCGCCCCACACCAGGAGCCGCCGGCCCGTCCACGCGCTGACGTGCCCCGTCCGGGCCTCGAGCGGCGAGCGAGGCATGCCCCGCCACGAGCGGGCCGCCGGATCGTAGGCGGCGCCGTCCGCGAAGAGCCGC
>DASQWG010000061.1:0-11623 GCA_035640375.1 Actinomycetota bacterium | reverse complement strand
TCGATGATCACCTCGCTGGTCCAGAACTGGTCCTGGCGGAGGATCAGCTTCCGGAGTGTCTCGGCGCCGATCGCTCGGTAGCCGTTCGACACGTCGGTGATCCTCGTCCCGGTCATCACCGTGGCCAGCCACGACAGCAGCAGCACGCCGAGGTGGCGCACCCGGCTTTCCCGCACGAAGCTGCCCAGCACCCTGGAGCCCTGGACCATGTCGGCCTCGTCGCGGAGGATCGGCTCGATCAACGACGGCAGCTCCGAGGGGTCGTGCTGGCCGTCGGCGTCGAGCGAGGCCACCACGACGGCGTCGAGCCGGAGTGCCAGCTCGTAGCCCACCCTGATCGCCTGGCCGCCACCGCGACGGATCGGCAGCCGAGCCACCAGCGCGCCGGCCTCCCGGGCGGCCGCCTCGGTGCCGTCCTCGCTGGCGTCGTCCACCACCAGTGGGACCACCGGGTGGCCGTCGACCTTCTCCGGCATCGCCGCCAGCACCGAGCCGACGTTCGCCGCCTCGTTGTGCGCGGGCAGCACGATCACCACTCGTTCGCCGGCCGGCAGCGCCTCGACCTGCTCCTCCGGCAGCGAGTGGGTCCCCATCCACTCCATCAGGAGCTGGAAGTCGCGGCGCACCACGTCGGTCTCGGTGGTGTTCCGCAGGATCAGCAGCAGCAGCACCACGTTGCCGAACAGCAGGACCGCCAGGAGCCGCCTGCCGCCGCCCTCCCGGAAGTTGAACAGGTCGAACAGCGGGTCGAACAATCCCGGGGCCACCGCCAGCAGCCCGAGGCCGATGGCCAGGGTGCTGGAGATGATCAGGTTGAGCCGGGTGATCCGCCGACGGCGGAACCGAGCGACGGCCGAGACCAGCAGCAGGGCTGCGAACACCCCGCCGAGGATCCGGAGCGCGATCACGCTACGGCGAGGCCGGGAGGGGCTCCCGGGGCCGCCACCGGATCCGGGGCAGGATCCGGTCGGGGATCACCCGGTCCCGGTACCGCTGGATCGCCTCGAACATCGACTCGACGAGCGTCTCGGACAGGAAGTGCGGCTTCAGACCGAGATCGAGGAGCTTGGTGTGCGTGGCGTTGTAGTAGTGCTCCTGGGCCTCGACGCGGGGGTCGTCGATCGCCTTGACCACGACCTCGAGGCCGTACTCCCGGCCGGCCCGAGCCACCAGCTCCGCAAGCTCGGTGACCGAGAACTGCTCGGTGAACTGGTTGAACACCCGGTACTCGCCGGCGGCGGGCGGGTTCGTGGCCGCCAGCTCGACGCACCGGATCGTGTCGACGATGTTGAGGTACCCGCGGGTCTGCCCGCCCTTCCCGTACACGGTGAGCGGGTGGCCGATCACGGCCTGGAGGCAGAACCGGTTCAGCGCGGTGCCGAAGACCTCGTCGTAGTCGAATCTGGTCAGGAGCCGCTCGTCACGCTTCGTGTCATCGGTGTGGATGCCGTACACGACCCCCTGGTTGAGGTCGGTGGCCCCGAGGTCCCAGATCCGGCAGGCCAGCGCGATGTTGACCGAGTCGTGCACCTTCGACGCGTGATAGAAGGAGCCGGGTTGCTTCGGGAACGGAAGGAGATCGGAACGGCCCTTGTGGCGGACCTCGAGAAAGCCTTCCTCGATGTCGATGTTCGGCGTCCCGTACTCACCCATCGTGCCGAGCTTCACCATGTGGGCGTCCTGCGCCAGGTCCCGCATGGCGAACAGCACGTTGAGGGTCCCCACGACGTTGTTGTACTGCGTGAACACGGCGTGGGCCCGTGACGCCATCGAGTACGGCGCGGATGGCATCTCGCCGTAGTGGACGATTACCTCGGGCTCGAACGAGCGGAACAGGGTCTCGACGACGCCGTAGTCGCACAGGTCGCCCATCGTCACGCCGAGGCGTCGGCCAGCCACGTCCTCCCACGCGCGCGCCCGGACCTCGAGGCTGTCGGCGATCGGCGTCAGCGAGTCGGTACCGTTCTCCCGGTGGGCCCGGCGGCGCAGCTCGTTGTCGACGAGGTGCACCTCGTGGCCGAGCCGCGAGAAATGCATCGCGGTCGGCCAGCCCAGGTACCCGTCGCCACCGAGGATCAGGACGCGCATGGGGGCTTCCTCCGGTCGTCGGAGGCCATATTGTAGGGCACCCGTGGCTCCCCCTCGCCGCATGCTGGCCGTGCTCGCGACGTGCGCCGCGGTGGCCTCGGCATGCACCGAAACCGCACCGGCGCCGGGCCCGCCGGCGGACGCGCCGGCGCCTCTGGACATGGCCCGTGTCCTGGGGCGGGACGTCGTGACCAGCCTGCAGCGCGGCTACGTGCCTGGCCGGTCGGGAGAGATCCTGCTGGTCCCGGAGCCGTGGACCGTGGTGGGCCGGTGGGGGCGGGAGATCCGCGGCCCCGACGACCCGCGCACCAGCCACGCCACACCGTGGGCGTACCACCAGCGGGTTCCCATCGTGCTGTACGGGCCGGGGTATGTGCGGAGCGGCGTCCGGCCCCACCGGCCCGTCGACGTCACCGACATCGCCCCCACGATCGGCTCCGTGATCGGCTCGAGCTTCGTGGCCCCGCACGGCGAGGTGCTCGGCGAGGCCATCCGATCCGACCGCGTGCCGGCCCCGCCGAGGGTCGTGGTGGTGATCGCCCTCGACGGCGGCGGCTGGAACGTGCTGGAGCGGTGGCCGGGGGAGTGGCCGGTGATCCATTCGCTCATCGAAGGCGGGACCACCTACCCGAACGCCACGATCGGATCGGCGCCACCGCTGACCGCCCCGATCCACGCCAACATGGGGACCGGCGCGTACCCCCGGACCCACGGAATGCCCGAGATCGTGGGCCGGCTCCCCGACGGCTCGATCGACGAGGTGTACCTGTCCGACGGCGACCCCAGCCTCCTCGAGATCGAGACCCTGGCCGACGCGTGGGATCGCCAGACCCGCCACCGGGCCTGGGCCGGCCTGGTCGGGTTCGAGACCTGGCACCTGGGGATGCTCGGCCACGGCGCCCAGCTCGAGGGCGCGGATCGGGACGTGGCCGTGCTGTGGGACCGGGACGATCTCGAGTTCTGGGTGAACGAAGACTTCTACACGTTGCCGGAGGACCTCCCGAGCGGCGAGGTCCTGGCCGAACGGCTCCGCGAGCTCGACCGGACCGATGGCGCGCTGGACGGGCGGTGGCGCGGCCACGACCTCGGGGATCCCGCCATCATCCCGGGAACCCCGGCGTTCGTCGAGTACATGGGCGAGACGCTTGAGCAGCTGACGGCCCGCCAGCCGATCGGCGCGGACGAGGTCACCGATCTCCTGTTCGTCGAGCTGAAGGCGGCCGACTTCGGCGGGCACGTGTGGAACATGGACGGCGAGGAGACCGCCGCGGTGCTTCGCGCGGAGGACCGGGTGGTCGGGGACCTGCTGGCCGCGATCGAGGAGCGGGTCGGCGCCGACGGCTACATCGCGGTGATCACGGCCGACCACGGGCAGACGCCGAACCCGGCAACCACAGGCGGCCTCCGGGTGGACCGCGACGAGGTCGGCCGGGACGTGGACCGGTACTTCGGCCGACCGATCGTGCAGGAAGACTCGCCGGACGATCTGTACCTCGACATCGAGGCGATGCGCGAGGCCGGGATCACCCTCGAGGACGTGGCCCGTTTCCTCGGCGCCTACCGGTACCGCGACGGAGCCGCGCCCGGGACGGACCTCTCGGCGTTGCCGGACGAGGTGCTGGACAGCCGGGTGTTCGCCGCGGCCCTGCCCGGCCCGTTCGTGGGCCGGCTCACCGTCGAGGAGATCGAGGCGCTCGGCCCGGGTATCTACCCGGAGGGCGACCTCACTTCGCCGCCCCGGCTGCGCTCCCTCGATCAGACGTTGAGGTAGGGCTCCTCGGGCTGGGGGATGGCCCGCACCGAGGCCGCGTCGACCACGACCTCGCGCCCGACGGGATAGAAGGTCCCCGAGACCCGGACCCACTGGTCCTCCTCGAACCTTCCGGGCGGCGCGGCGACCACCCGGACCTGGACGCTCAGCGCGTCGGCCACGCAGCAGGAAACGATGAACCGGGTCAGGACGAACTCGTCGGCCGGCGAGCTCGCGCGGCGGGTCACGATGCCCTCGAACGTCACCGAGGTGCCGGCCCGGTCGATCAGCGCCCGGCGGGCCTCCTCCGACCACGTGCCGGCGGCCACCGCGGCCAGCGTGACCCGGTCGCCGGCCTCGAGGGCCGGCCCCGAGGCCACTCCTGCGCTGAGCGATCGTCGCGAGGCGGCGTAGGACCCCAGCGCGGTCGGCGGCAGCGCCAGCACGATCACCGCCGGGAGCACCACGAACCCCAGCGCCCAGGACATCCGGGTGGGCAGGCGCTCTTGGCCGGGCCCCCGAGCGGTGAGGAGCCTCCCGGCCGCCGCGAGCGTGAGGACGATGGCACCGGTCGGCACCACCCACGCGGTCCGCGACGACAGGTACAGCGAGGTTCGTCCGGACAGCAGCAGGAACCAGAACACCGCTGCCCACGCTGCCAGCGCCAGTCCGGTCGCCACGCGCAGCGGGCTCAGGCGTGGGCTCATCATCCGAACGCCACCTGGATCCACAGCGAGCCCGCCAGCGTCACCGCGAACACCACGATCGCCACGGTTCGGACGAAGCCCCGGCCGAACGTCCCCCCGTACAGCGCCGCCAGCTTCGCGTCGATCATCGGCCCGGCGACCAGGAACGCCAGCTGGGAGGCCATTCCGAACTGGACGAACGATGCGGCCACGAACGCGTCCGACTCGGAGCACAGCGACAGCGCCGCGGCCAGGACCATCAGCGCTACCACGTCGAGGACCGGCGTGGTGGCCACCCGGCCGATCACGTCTTGCGGGAGGAACGTCTGGAGCGCCGCGGCGATCCCGGCGCCGATCACCAGGTACCGGGCCAGCATCGTGAAGTCGTCGGCGAGGTGCCCGAAGTAGCGCGTCCACCGACCCTCGGTGGACCCGGCCCCGTCGTGTGCGTGCTCCTCCATCCGGCGGCCCGGACGGAGCAGTTCCGTGCCCCGGGCGCGAGCGCCCACCGCCCACCCCACTGCCATGGCCACCACCAGGCCCAGGCCGGCCCTCCCCAGGAGCATCGGCCACATCACGTCCCGGCCCCGATACGCGATGGCCGTGGCCAGGAGGACCACCGGGTTCAGGATCGGCGCCGCCAGCATGAACGTCACCGCGGCGGTCGGATGGAGCCCCTTCAGGAGGAGCCGACGGGCCACCGGGACCGAGCCGCACTCGCACACCGGGAAGGCGAACCCCCCGAGGCCCGCCACCGGCATCTGGAGCCCCCGGGGGAGCCGGGCCAGTCTGGCGAACACCGACGCCGGCACGAACACCTCGATCAGCGCCGACACCGCTGCACCCAGCAGGATGAAGGGGAGGGCCTCGACCAGCAGCGAGCCGAAGACGAGAAGGAAGGTCCGGGCCGCGCCGATCCCGGAGCCGCTGAGGAACCGGGCCAGGAGCGCCGCGCCGGCCAGCGCCGCCAGGACCAGCAGTGGGGCCCGCCAGGCACCTCGGACCCGGACGTCCAGGGTCTCCGCGACGGCCATCAGCAGTACCGAGCGAACGTCACCGCGATCTGGGGGAACACGTCGGCGAACAGGCTACCGCCGCTGGGTCGGGTGAGCCTGCGAGCCGCCCGCACCACCCGGTCGCCGGTGACACCGGCCGTCGCCATGGCCTCGGTGTCGAGGAAGAACCCACCGATGGCGGAGGCCTCGATCACCGGCCCGAGGTCGGCCCGCAGCTCGGCATCGATGTCCTCGGCGTGGAACGGCCCGGTCGCGGCGAAGCCCGTGGCGGTGACCACGATGGCGAGCCGGCCGTCGGCGGCCCGGTCGGCCAGTCCGATGGTCTCGGCGAGGGCCTGGTCGAGCCGACGCACCGACCCATCCATGGCCACGGCCAGCAAGTCGGGGACGGCGTCCGAGCCGTAGCCCTTCCTGAGCAGGTCGCCCGCCGCCGCGACCTGGCGAGGCGGCCGTCGCTCGAGGGCCACGTCGTCCCGATCGTTCTCCAGATACCAGGTGCCGCCGATCAGCCCGCGATCCCAGACCTCGGTGCCGACCAGGCCGATCCGAGGGATCTGGTCGTACTGCTCGTCGAGGTCGTCACCCAGCGCCGCGATCACCGAGAACGGGGTGCCGGGGCCCCAGGCCGTGACGACCTCGCTACGATCGTTCCGGACCAGCGCGCCGGTGATCCCGTGGTCCGAGGGGAGCCCCCCGGTCCCGATCGTGGCCTCCACGGCCGCCGGGTCGAGTGGGAGGGAGCCGACCTCGGCCCGGAGCGTCCCGGCCCCTCCTCGCAGCAGGCGACGGAGGTTCGGCCAGTCATTCGGCCGCGCCTCCAGGTCGCGGGTGCCGACCCCCTTCCACACCACCAGCACGACGAGCCGGGGAGCGGGCCCGGCGGCCACACCGGCGATCGGCTCGCCGGAGCGCACGCCGGGATGCGGACGAAAGAGCCCCATCAGTTCGGCCACCGTGGGAGCCACCGCGTCGAGCGTGGTCCCGTCCGGGACAGGCACATCGGGCGGCACCCCGGTCCCCGCGAACACCAGCGGGACGCGGCCCCGGTCGCTCTCGCTCACGGCGGGCCAAGCGACGGGAGGAACGCCCGGGCCGTCGGCACCCACCACGGGCGTCCTCCCGGTCACCGCCAGGACGTGGGGCCCCCGGCCGTCGCGGAACCCCGCGGCCAGCAGCTCCCGGGTCTCGACCGGCAGGGAACAGAAGGGCACCGGGGCGGCAGGCGCTTCCTCCGGACACGCCCGCCCGACACACAACAGCCGGAGGGCCGCGGCCGGCGCCGCCACGGCCAGCGCGATCAGGGCGAGCACCAACGCTCGTCGGTCCGAGGGCATGGCGGCATCCTCCCACGGCCTCGAGCCGGCGGTCGTGTACCATCCGGCCCCGAATTGCGAACCCCCGCCCTGGCCGCGCTGATCGCGGCCGCACTCGTCGCTGCGGCCTGCACGGGGGAACCTGAGGTCCGCACGGCGCCTCCGGGCGGCGCACCCACCGTGGAGGAGATGGCCCGGAATCTCGGCTCGGACGTGGTGGGGGCGCTGGCGCGTGGGCACCACCCGGCCACCTCGACCGACATCGCCTTCGTCCCCGAGCCGGGCAGCACCGTGGTGCGCTGGAGCGGCGAGGGGCTGGGGACGGACGCCGCCGACCCACGGACCACCCATCCGACGCCGTGGGGCTACCACCAGCGCGTCCCGATCGTCCTCCATGCGCCCGGGCGGATCGCCCCCGGATGGTCGGAGGATCCCGCGGACATCACTGCGATCCCCCGGACGTTGGGGGCGCTGGTCGGCATCCAGTTCGGGTCCGGCCGGACTCTGGTGGACCCGCGGCCGTTCCGAGACGCGCCTCCCAAAGCCGTCGTGACGGTGGCGTATGACGGCGGCGGATGGAACCTACTGGAGCGGTGGCCAAACGGGTGGCCGTTCCTTCGCCGGATCATGGAGAACGGCTTCGTGTACCGGAACGCCACGATCGGCTCGGCCCCCGCGGTGACCTCGGCGATCCACGCGAACCTCGGGACCGGGGTATACCCGGCCACGCACGGCATGACCGAGATCACCGGCCGGCTCCCCGACGGCTCGGTCGGCGACCTGTACTTCGAGGAGGAGACCGACCCACGGCTGCTGCTGGTGGGCACCCTCGGCGACGTCTGGGATCGCGACCACGGGAACCGGGCCTGGGTGGGAATGCTGGGCTACGAGTCGTGGCACCTCGGGATGATGAGCCGAGGGACGAGGGCGCCCGGCGGCGACCGCGACGTGGCGGTGCTGTGGCGCGACGAGCCGGGGCTCGGGGAGTTCTTCGTGAACGAGGAGCTGTACGAGCTACCCGACTACCTTCCGGGGGAATCGAACCTTCGGGAGCGGCTGCGGGGCCTCGACGGAGAGGACGGCGCCGTCGATGGCTCCTGGCGGGGCTGGGACCTCGAGGACCCGAAGGTCGTGCCGGCCACACCGGCCTTCGTCGAGCACCAAGGGGAGGCGCTCCGGGAGATGGTCCGCCGGGAGCCGATCGGCGAGGACGGCATCACCGACTTCCTCCACGTGGAGCTGAAGCCCACCGACTTTGGCGGGCACCTGTGGAACATGGTGGCCCCCGAGGAGGAGGTGGTCCTCCGGGCCCAGGACGAGGTGTTGCGGTCACTGGTGTCGGCGCTCGACGCGAAGCTGGGCGCGGGGGAGTGGGTCCTCGTGTACACGGCCGACCACGGCCAGACCCCGAGGCCGGAGACCACCGGGGGCGTCCGGATCCACCCCGACATCCTCGGGCGGCGGATCGACGAGTACTTCGGCGTGGAGATCGTGCAGGCTGTGACGCCGTCGGGGCTGTTCATGCGCCTGGGCGCGATGGAGGATGCCGGCATCACGCTCGAGGCCGTGGCCCGGTTCGTGGCGACCTACCGGTATGGTGACGGACTCCCGGTCGACGTGGACCGCTCGGCGATTCCTCAGTCAGAGCTGCGCCGGCGGGTCTTCGCCGGCGCGCTCCCGTCGACCTACCTGGCCGAGTTCGACGACCCGTCGATCGCCGCGCTCGGGCCCGGAGCCTACCCGGAGGGGGACCTCACGTCGCCCGTGCCGGTTCCGGCGTAGCCGGCAGCCGCCGCGCCCACAGCGTGATCACCACCGCGAGCAGGAGGAACGCCACGCCGGCCCCGACCATCAGGGTCCGGGCCGCCGCGGGCGTCAGGAACAGGAACAGCACCAGCGCTGGGATGATCCACGAGAAGTTGTAGGCGATGTCCTGAAGGCTGAACCCGCGACCCCGGAACGCGTCCGCCAGCGCCTCCTGCATCATCGTGTCCACGCCGACCTTCCCCAGGAAGAAGCTGATGCCGACCGTGAACGCCATCAGCGAGATGCCGGCCAGGTTGATGATGCCGCCGAACGCCAGCATCCCTCCGCCACCCAGCACCAGCGCGCCGGTGACGATGCGGATCGGCCGGACCCGGCCGCGCACCATCGCTGCCGTGACGAAGCCGGCCACCGCGCCGAGGGCGCCGACCGCGCCTGCCACGGCGGTCGACGTGCTCTGCTCGACCACGAACTCGCGGGAGATGAACGCCGTGGCCAGCACGGTGAACGTGAGCAGGGTGCGGATCACCAGGAACGAGGTCAGGGCCAGCCCGGCCGCGGCCCGCCGGACCACCTCGCGGACCCCCTCGAGCATGTCGCGGAACAGCCGGCCGATCTCCTGGCGGAGCGGCGTGACGCGGGTGGCGTAGCCGAGGCTGCCGGTGAACCACGAGGCCGCGGTGGCCAGCGCGTACACGACCACGCCCACGACCAGGATCACCGGCGTGCTCACCGCCGCGGAGGCTACGAAGGCCGCGCCTGCCCCCACCAGCTGGAACACCGCGCTCCCGGCCTGGGAGATGGAGTTGCCCTGGAGCAGGTCGCGTTCTCCGAGCACCGCCGGCAGGCTGGCCCCCTTGATGGCCAGCAGCAGCCGGGTTCCGGCCAGCACCAGGAGGAGCGACACGTACAGCGCCGGGTCGCCGAGCCGCCCCAGCCCGATCACCACGATCAGGGTAAGGACCACGGTCCGGAGCCCGTTCGCCCCGATCAGGAGGCGGCGGCGGTCCCACCGGTCGATCAGCACGCCGACGAAGGGGCTGAACAGCGTGTAGGGGAGGAACGTCAGCAGCACGACCAGGAGGGCTTCTCGGGGGGTCCGGGCCGACTCCGGATCGAACCCGGCGGCCCCTCCAAACGTGATCAGCTTCGCCAGCGCCGTGGCCACCAGCCCGTCCGCCATCTGCCCCAGCCACTGCGCCCCCATCAGCGCGGTGAAGTTCCGGTTCCGGAACAGCTCCGAGGCGTCGTCGATGATGCGGGCCGGCGCGGCCACGAGCCGGTCGCGGCGCCGGCGGAGGCCCTGGGACGGTCGCCAGAGCACCGCCACCGCCACCGCGATGGCCCACGACATCCACCCGACCGCCGGCGTGAACGGTCCCCGCAGGATCGCCACCAGCAAGACGCCCGCGGTCGTCACCGCGGTCACCGAGAACAGCGGGATCAGGGCCACCGCTTCGGGCCAGGCTCGGCGATCGAGCCGCCGATAGAACAGCCAGCCCGGCACCACCAGGAGCAGGACCAGCCGCAGGAACGACAGGATCGTGCCCCCGAGGCCGCTGAACGGGCCGGGCGGGTCCTCGGCGAACGAGCGAGCCTGGCCCGCACGGGTGGCGGCCGCGTCCAGGGCCCCGTCATCGACCGGCGTTCCGCCCACGTCCGGGAGGACGAACAGCCCAGTGTCGCCGATCTCGACGCACGTGTCGGCCGGGCACCCCGCCAGGAAGTCGGCGTTGGTGGTCTCCTCGTTCATGATCGCCGGCATGAACACCGCGACGTCGCGGTCCCCCTCGAGGACCGGGATCGCCTCGCGCGCAGTGTCGGCGGCGACCTCGTCGTACACCTCGTCCCCGAACGTGCTGGGCCGTCCGGCCTCGAGGTCTTCGATCGTCCCGTAGTAGATCGTGATGTCATCGATCTGGCCGCCGTCGACACCGGCGTAGACAGCGTTGGCGAAGTTCTTGTACTCGCCGTAGGGGAGCGGCGCGGCGCCCTGGGCGTCGACCACGAAGAGTGCCGCTTCGTCCTGCGGCGTGGCCCTGAGGTAGGCGGAGGCGGCCGCCGTGGTCTGCCGCACCTCGGGGGTGAGCCACGTGCCGCCGGCGTTCCACGCGGACAGCCCACGCGACCACCACGTCGCCAGGACGAACCCCACGGCGATCACCGCGACCACGGTTGCCACCTGGCGAAGGCCGCCGAGCTTCGTGGCCCCCCAGATCACCAGGAAGAGCCCGATCGAGGCCAGGAGCTCCGGCGCCAGCGTCGCGTTGAAGAAGCGGAAGTATGGATACGCCGCCCCGATTACGAAGCCGAGCATCCCCAGGAGCGGGAGCGTCCAGCCCACGGTGAGCTCGGCGAAGTATTCCTTCCGCCGGATCACGCGCACCACGAGATGCACCAGCGCGAGCACCATCAGCGGGATCAGGATCAGCAGCGGGTAGAAAGGCTCAAGGCTCTTCAGGACGCTGAGGCTCCGGTTCACGAAGTACTCCACGTCGGCCGGGGGCGGCACTGCGGCGTCGCCGAACGACGACTGCGGTCCCCACAGGCCGCCCAGCCAGAACGCGGCGGTCATGACCACCGCCACGCTCCCGGTGAGCACGATCATTCCTTCGGAGCGCAGTGCCGGCAGGAGGGACCGCTCCCGGACGAACCGATACACGGCCACGGCACCCATCGAGAGCAGGAAGATCGCCAGCGTGGTCGGATGGCTGAGCCCGGCCAGGAACATGAACAGCGTGACCGCCACCCGGGCCCCCCATGAGTCCGGGAGCCGATCCATCAGCAGCAGCACGCCGCCGAGCAGCGCCAGCGACATGAAGTTGTCCATGTAACCGAAGAAGCGCTGCAGGAGGAACAGCGCCGGGACGGCCACGAGCGTGAGGTAGAAGAGCAGCCAGTTCCGTCGATGCTTCCAGGCGAAGGCCGCCATGGCCGCCCCGGCCAGGATCCGGAAGAAGATCGACAGGACCACCGTGGGCACCGCGGCGTCGACCCCGCCGACCG
>DASQWG010000060.1:0-2257 GCA_035640375.1 Actinomycetota bacterium | reverse complement strand
CTGCGACATCCGCCCCGACGACACCTACGTCTCCCAGGTCCACGCCCGCGTCTCCGACCGCAACGGCGCGTGGGTGGTCGAGGACCTCGGATCTACCAACGGCACCTACCTGAACCAGCGAAAGGTCACCGGTCCGACCGGCATCTCCCCCGGGGACCGGATCAGGGTCGGCAAGACCGTGCTGGAGGTCCGTCGATGAGGTTCGTGGTCGGAGCCAGAACCGATGTCGGGAGAGTGCGGGAGGGGAACGAGGACTCCTACATGGTGCACGAGGCGCTCTTCGCGGTGGCCGACGGGATGGGTGGCCATCAGGGGGGCGAGGTGGCCTCGAAGCTGGCGCTCGACACGCTTCTCAAGGCGACCGACGGCGCCGCGCTGGCCCAGGCCGTCCAGGACGCCAATCGAGCGGTGTTCGAACGGGCCGGCAGCGATCCGGCTCTGGCGGGGATGGGCACCACGCTCACCGCCTTCCTGGCCGACCGCGACACGCTTCGGCTGGCCCACGTGGGCGACTCGCGGGCCTATCTGCTTCGGGACGGGGAGCTCCAGCGGATCACCACGGACCACACCGTGGTCGAGGGGCTGGTCGAGAAGGGGGAGCTGACGCCCCACGAAGCCTCGATCCATCCCCAGCGGAGCATCCTCACCCGAGCCATCGGCGTCGAGGGCGAGGTCCAGGTGGATCAGGGCTCGATCGACGTCCTGCCCGGCGACCGGCTCCTGCTCTGCAGCGACGGACTTACCGGGATGGTCGATGACGAGCACATCCATCGGATCCTCGACGAGCGGCGGGACCCGCAGGCCGCCGCCGACGCGCTCGTCGAGGCGGCCAACGAGGCCGGCGGCCAGGACAACGTCACCGCGGTCGTGATCGACGTCCTCGAGCCGCACGCCCAGGCCGCATCGACGGAGACCCCCGCCGCGCCAGCACCGAGGCCGACGAAACGGTTCGCCGCCAGGGAGCCGGGCCGGCGACGGTGGCCGTGGAGACTGTTGGCCTGGGTCCTGGTCGTGCTCGTCGTGCTCGGAGGCGGCCTGTTCGCGGTGAAGCGGCTGTTCGTGGACCGCCAGTGGTTCGTGGGGGCCTCGGGGGGAAACGTGGCCCTGTATCGGGGGATCCCGGCCGAGCCGCTTGGCTTCGACCTCGCCACGCTGGTCGAGGAGACCCAGATCCCCGCGGACGCGGCCACCCAGCTGGCCGAGTACCGCGACCTCGAGGAGGGGGTCACCGCGGACAGCGAGGAGGAGGCCCGCTCGATCATCGCCCAGATCCAGGCCGACGTGGACGCCCAGCAGCCGCCGACACCCGGAACGCCGTGAGCGCCGCTGCGTCCGACCTCGGCCGAGCTCGTCGGAACACGGAGCTGGCCCTCCTGATCCTGGCGATCCTGCTGGCCGTTGGGGCGTACGCGCTGGTCGGCCTGGGCCTCGAGGGAGAGGTGCCGGTGGGTCTGGCCGGCTACGGCATGCTGCTGGTGGGCGGGTACGTGTTCGCCCACCTCGTGGTGCGGTGGCTGGCGCCTCAGGCGGACCCGGTGTTCCTGCCCACGGCGGTGCTGCTGGCGGGGCTCGGCTTCGCCGTGATCTACCGGCTCAACGCTGACCTGGCCGGCGCACAGACGCTGTGGCTGTTGCTGGGGCTGGGACTCTTCGCGCTGACGCTCCTGGTGATCCGGGACTACCGCCAGCTCGACCACTTCACGTACACGATCGGTCTGCTCGGCATCATCATGCTGCTGCTTCCCCTGGCTCCGGGGATCGGCCGAACCGTCCGCGGGGCCAGGCTGTGGGTGGGGATCGGGCCGCTCCAGTTCCAGCCGGCGGAGATCGGGAAGGTGCTCCTGGTGATCTTCCTGGCCTCCTATCTGAACGCCCGCAAGGAGCTGCTGGCCGTGGCCACCCGCCGGCTCGGCCCGCTGGCCCTCCCGGAGCCGCGGCACCTGGCGCCACTCCTGGTGGCCTGGGGAATCTCGCTGATCGTGCTGTTCCTGGAGCGCGACCTCGGATCCTCGCTGCTGTTCTTTGGGATCTTCGTGGTGATGCTGTGGGTGGCCACCGGGCGGGCGGCCTACCTCGTGATCGGCGTGCTGCTGTTCGCGCTGGGAGCCACGTTCGGCTACTTTGCGTTCGACCACGTCCAGGACCGGGTCACGGTATGGCTCAACGTGTTCGACCCGAACCTGATCCGGGACGAGGGGTTCCAGCTGGCCCAGTCGCTGTTCGCCATGGCCACCGGCGGCATCGCCGGGACGGGGCT
>DASQWG010000059.1:0-4078 GCA_035640375.1 Actinomycetota bacterium | reverse complement strand
GGCCGTACCGCCGGTACCACGACTCGGGGGAGATCAACTCCGAGGTCCAGGACGCTCCAGGGCTGATGGAGGAGCTGGCCTCGCGGTACGCGGACGGACGGCAGGACCGCCTCGATGGCCTCACGGTGGAGTATGACGATTGGTGGTTCAACGTGCGGCCCTCCAACACCGAGCCGCTGCTGCGTCTCAACGTCGAGGCCAGGAGCGAGTCGATGCTGAAGGAGCGGACCGCTGAGCTGCTCTCGGTGATCCGGAAGGAGACGTGATGGCGCTCGACAAGGAGCTGCTCGACATCCTGGCCTGCCCGAACTGCCGCGGCGACGTCGAGTACCGTGAAGCGGAGCAGCTCATCGTCTGCATCGGGATGTGCGGCTACCGCTACCCGGTTCGCGACGATATCCCGGTGATGCTGATCGACGAGGCCATCAAGCCCGACGGCCGGTGAGGCAGATCCTGGACGACACCGCCGCCCTGCGGGCCGGCGATCCCCGGGGCATGCTGGCGGCCTTCGCCGGCGTCGGTTCCCAGCTGCGTGAGGCGTACCGCGCCGCCCGCGGTTCGGCGATCCCGTTCGCCGGCGAGGTGCGCGGGGTGGCCGTGTGCGGCATGGGAGGATCGGCCGCCGCCGGCGACGTCGTCGCGGCGGCCCTGGGCGAGTGGGCCGAAGTCCCCATCGTGACCCTGCGGGGCTATGGCCTGCCTCGCGGCTACGGCGAGGAGCACCTTGTGCTGTGCGTGTCCTATTCCGGGGACACCGAGGAGACCGTGGCGGCCTTCCGGCGCGCTCGGTCCCTCGGCTGCGCCACCGTGGTGGTGTCCGGCGGCGGCGCGCTGGCCTCGATGGCGGCCGAGGCAGACCTGCCCTCGGTCCTGATCCCGACGGCGGCCCCGGTCCCGCGAGCCGGGCTGGGCTCGCTGGTGGGAGGTGTCCTCGGCGCGATGGTGGCTGCCGGCGCGCTGTCCGGGGTCGAGGACGAGGTGGAATCCGCCGCCAAGGGCCTTGACGGTCTCGCCGCGGAGCTGGCGCCGGACCTCCCGCTCGAGGGGAACGAGGCCAAGGATGTGGCCGCATGGGTCGCCGACCGGATCCCGGTGATCTGGGGCTCGGAGGGGGTGAGCGCGGCGGCGGCCTGGAGGTGGAAGACGGCGTTCAACGAGAACGCGGAGGTGCCGGCGTTCGCCTCCGCGCTGCCGGAGCTCGACCACCACGAGGTGGTCGGGTGGACGGCCAAGCGCGGCGAAGGGTTCTGCCTCATCATCCTGCGCGAGCCCGGGGAGCACGAGCGCGTCCAGCCGAGGCTCGACGCCACGCTGGAGGAGATCGACGACTCCGGGCTGGACTGGCGTGAGGTCCGGGCCGGCGGGGACACCCCCCTGGCGCGGTGTCTATCCCTGGCGCTGGTGGGCGACCTCGCCAGCACGTACCACGCGCTGGCCCGGGGCCTCGACCCCGCAGCCATGGACTCCCTGGTACGGATCAAGGAGCGGCTGTCCCGGTGACGGTGGGACCGGGCGACGGGCTGGCTGATGGCTCCGTCGAGGCCATCCGGCGGGTCACCGGCACGGTCCCGAGGGCGGCGGTGATCCTCGGCTCGGGCCTGGGGCGGGCCGTCGGGGGGATCGACGCGGAGGTGGAGATCCCCTATACCGACCTGTCCGGCTTCCCCGAGCCGACCGTTCCGGGCCACGTCGGCCGGCTGATCGTGGGGAGGCTGGCGGGCGTGCCCGTGGCCGCGTTCCTCGGACGGATCCACTTCTACGAGGGCCGTGACATGGAGCTGGTGACGCTGCCCACCCGGGTCGCCGCGGGCCTCGGGGCCGAGGTGCTGATCGCCACGGCGGCCGTGGGGGGGCTGGACCCCTCGCTCCCGGGCGGCTCCCTGGTCGTGGGCGAAGATCACCTCTCGTTCCTCGGCCAGAACCCGCTGCGGGGGTGGCGGGACGACGACGGCCGCCCGCCGTTCGTCAACCCCGCCGCGGCCTACGACCGCGACCTCGCCGAGGCCGCGCTGAAGGCGGCCGCCGACATCGGCCTCCCCGCCACCCGGGGCGTGTACGCGGCCAGCGCCGGCCCCACCTACGAGACCCCCGCGGAGATCGAGTACCTTCGCCGTGCCGGAGCGACGGTGGTCGGCATGTCCGTGGTTCCGGAGGTCAGCGCGTCCGCGGCCCTCGGCCTGCGGTTCGTGGGACTGTACTGCGTGACGAACACGGCGGGCCCCGGGACCACCCACGTCGAGGTCGAGGAGGTGGCCGCGGCGTTCGCCGGCAAACTCGCCGGCGTGCTGGAGCGGGTGTTGGCGGAGATCTGAGAGGAGCCGGATGGACTGTGACGTGAGGGACCTGGGGCTGGCCGAGAAGGGCCGGGGGCGGATCGACTGGGCATCCCGGGAGATGCGGGTGCTGGCCATGATCCGAGAGCGGTTCGAGAAGGAGCGGCCCCTGGCTGGGATCCGGGTGGCGGCGTGTCTCCACGTGACCACCGAGACGGCGAACCTGCTGGGGACGCTCCGGGCCGGCGGAGCAGACGTCGCCGTGTGCGCCTCGAACCCCCTGTCCACCCAGGACGACGTGGCCGCGGCCATGTGTGACCAGGACGGCATCGACACGTACGCGATCCGGGGCGAGGACCAGGAGACCTACTACGGACACATCCGCTCCGTCCTCGATCACCATCCCCACGTCACCATGGACGACGGCGCCGACCTCGTCAGCACCCTGCACACGGAGCGCCCGGACCAGGTGGCCGAGGTGATCGGCGGAACCGAGGAGACCACCACCGGGGTCATCCGCCTTCGGGCCATGGCCGAGGATGGCGCGCTCGGCTACCCCATCGTGGCGGTGAACGACGCCCGCACCAAGCACCTGTTCGACAATCGGTTCGGCACCGGCCAATCGACCATCGACGGGATCATCCGGGCCACCAACCTGCTCTTGGCGGGGCGGGTCGTGGTGGTGTGCGGCTACGGGATGTGCGGACGCGGTGTGGCCTCACGAGCCCGGGGGCTCGGGGCCAGGGTCGTGGTCACGGAGGTCTCGCCGGTGGCGGCACTGGAGGCGGCCATGGAGGGGTTCGAGGTCCTGCCGATCCGCGAGGCCGCGCGCACGGGGGAGGTCTTCGTCACGGTCACGGGGGATACCAGCGTGATCCGGCAGGAGCACCTCGAGGCGATGAAGGACGGCGCGGTGCTGGCGAACTCGGGGCACTTCGACGTGGAGATCGATACCCGGGCGCTGGAGGAGCTGTCGGTGGAACGGCGGCGGATCCGGGAGCACGTCGATGAGTACCGCATGCCGGATGGGCGGCGCATCAGCCTGCTGGCGGAGGGGCGCCTGGTGAACCTGGCCGCCGCCGAGGGCCATCCGGCGGCGGTCATGGACATGTCGTTCGGGAACCAGGCGCTGTGCGTGGAGTGGATCGTGAAGCAGCGGAGTGGGCTGGAGAAGGCCGTGCACACGGTGCCCGCGGAGATCGACGACGAGGTGGCCCGGCTGAAGCTGCAGTCGATGGGCATCGAGATCGACGAGCTGACGCCGGAACAGGAGGCATACCTTCGGTCGTGGGAGCACGGGACCTGAGCGAGGGAGCGGACCGGCCGGTTTCCGTGGAGACCGTGTTCGACCGGTTCCCGGCCTCGGTCCGAGGGGCGGTAGTGGTCCGGGCCCTCGACCGGGAGCCGCACCAGATCCGCCTCGTCGGGGCCGAGGTGGTGGCGGCCCACGATCTCGATCGCGCCGTCCACCCGGTGGCGGCGGAGCGGGCCACGATCGACGTGGCGCCGCACCGGGAAGTGCTGATCCCCTTCGACGTCCCCTTCGCGGGCCTGGACCCGGGGTGGTACTGCGTCGCGGCCGAGGTCGAGGTCGACGGCGGCGCTCGCCTGCGCGGGCCCGAGGGCGGGGGCAAGCGGTTCGTGGTCCCGTGGCCGTCGGGAGAGGTCCGCCGGGGCGACCTTCGTCCCGCCGTGGAGCTCGGCGGCGCCGTGATCGAGCGCGTCGAGCTGAAGGCCGATCGCACCGCGGTTCGGTGGCGGCCGCCGGAGGACGCCCCCGACGCCAGCCTCCGGCTCCGGCTCGG
>DASQWG010000058.1:0-2360 GCA_035640375.1 Actinomycetota bacterium | reverse complement strand
GTCGGGCCATCCCATCCTTCGGCCTGCTGCTCCTGTCGGTCGCGGTCCTGGGGCTTGGACTGGACATCCCGGCGTCACTCCGGCCGGCCATCCTCATCCCGATGACCCTGCTGGCCATCCCGCCGATCCTGACCAACACCTACGTGGGGGTCCAGGCAGTGGATCCCGACACCCTGGAGGCGGCTCGCGGCATGGGGATGACGGGTCGTCAGGTGCTGGCCCGGCTGGAGGTCCCGCTTGCTGCCCCGCTGATCATGGCCGGAATCCGGACGGCATCGGTCCAGGTGGTGGCCACAGCCACCCTCGCCGCCGCGCCGGGAGGTGGCGGCCTCGGCCGGTTCATCGTCGACGGGTTCGCCGTCCGCGACTTCGCACAGATCTTCGGCGGGGCCCTGCTCGTGGCCCTCCTGGCGATCCTGACCGAGGTGGGGCTGGGCCTGGTCCAACGGGTCTTGAGCCCACGTACGTCCTCGCGTCCGCGGGACGAGCTTCAGGAGCCCGCGCCCGTGGCCGGCCCGGCCGCCTGACGAGCCCGGAATACGGAGCAATCGAGGCGGATTGGTAAGGTCTGATGGTCCCTTAGCCGGAGGGAGCTCAGGAGGCTCCCACGAAGAGAGAGGGGGAGTGACCCATGCGGAGGTTCCGCAGCACCGCCCTTGGGGCGGCCCTCCTCGCCATGGCCCTGATTGCGGCCGCGTGTGGTGAGGAGGCGCCGGGTGGGGGCGGAGGAGGGGACGGCGAGGCGCGAGGAACCCTCACCGTCGGTGGTGTCGCCTTCGCCGAGAACCAGATCGTGGCGGAGATGTACGCGCAGGTGCTGGAGAACGCCGGCTACACGGTGGAGCGACAGACCGGCCTGGAGTCCCGCGAGGTGCTCCAGCCGGCCATCGAGGCGGGAGACATCGACATCGCCCCCGAGTACCTGAGCTCACTGCTGCTGTTCCTGGACCCCGACGCCACCGCGTCGGGCGATTCTGACGAGGTCCGATCGACGCTGGAGCCGTTGCTCGAGGAGCGTGGCCAGACCCTCCTGGAGTCCTCGGAGGCCGACGACACGAACGCCTTCGTGGTCACGGCGGAGACGGCCGAGGAGCACGGCCTGGCCACGGTCAGCGACCTGGCGCCGGTTGCCGGTGAGCTGACGCTGGGCGGTCCGCCGGAGTGCCCCGAGCGGCCGTTCTGCATCCCCGGCCTCCGAGACGTCTACGGGATCGAGTTCGGTGAGTTCGTGCCGCTCGACGTGGGCGGCCCCCTGACGGTGGAGGCGCTGGAGAACGGCGACATCGACGTCGGGCTGCTCTTCTCCACCTCGAGCGTGATCGCGGCGAACGGTTGGATCCTCCTCGAGGACGACCAGAACCTTCAGAACGCCGAGAACATCACACCGGTGGTGCGCAGCGAGGTGCTGAACGAGGAGATCGAGCAGCTCCTGAACGAGGTGAGCGCCACACTCACCACCGAGAACATCACCGAGCTCAACGGTCGGGTGGAGATCGACGAGGAGGACCCGGCCGACGTGGCCGCCGACCACCTGAGCGCGGAAGGGCTCATCTAGCGTACGGCTCGGCGCTGAGGGGCCCGTCCCGAGGGGGCGGGCCCCTCGCCGTCTCAGGCCTCGGGTCGCAGCCGCTCCCCCACGCGGACGGCGACGGGGAGCCGGTTCTCCGCCGGAGCCAGCGGGCAGGCCCAGATCGGGTCGTACGAACACGACGGCTGGTAGGCCAGGTTGAAGTCGAGCACCAGCCGCCCCGCCTCGACCCCCAGGTCGGCACCCTTGACCGTGTCGAGGAGATACCGGCCCGCACCGTAGGTCTCCGAGCCGCTGGTGCCATCGCGGAAGGACAGGAACAGCCCACCGCCGTACCCCTCGACCCAGTACAACCCCAGCGAGCAAGCCTGGCCGTACAGCTCGAATCGCGCCGTTCCCAGCCTCGTCATCTCGAACCGGCCGTCGGCGCTCCCCTCGACCACTACGCGTTCGGGCGAGGCCTCCTCCACGTCGGCCGTCACCCGTGCGGCCGGGTCGTGCTCGAAGTACCAGGGGCCGTCGAAGGACACCCGCGCCGCCGGGTCACGGATCGGTGACTGCGGATGCGTCCGGATCAGTCGGCCCCGGACCGCCCGCCACCGGTCCCAGGCCTCGCCCGGCTCGATGGCTCGAACCTCCGCGTACAGCGCGGCGATCCTCCGCTTCCAGTCGAGGAGATCGAGCGCCTCCCCGGCGGTCCGCTCCGTCAGGGCTCCTCCGCGTGCATCCGGGGATCGCCGGGGAGCCCCGTGGGCTGGGCCACCGGGAGGCAGGGCACCCCCTCGGGGACCGTGTCGACCCGCTCCCGGGCCAGGGGCGGCGTCGGCGCCTC
>DASQWG010000057.1:0-3996 GCA_035640375.1 Actinomycetota bacterium | reverse complement strand
CTGTTCCCCACGGCGGCCCGGGGCCGGGCGGGAGGCCTGCTGGCGTTAGCGGGCCTCACGGGGAGCGCGGCCGGCCTCCTCGCGGCGGGGTTCGCCGCCGACGCCTTCGGCCGGCTGGGTCCGGCCATCGCCTGGCTGGCGATCGGACCGCTGATCGTCGTGGGGCTGGTCCTGGTGCGCTACCCGGAGACCGCGCGACGCTCCCTCGAGGACCTCAACCCCGAGGATGCGGGCCGGTGAGGTAGGCCTGGATCCGGGGACCGACCAGGGCCACGATGTCCTCGGGCTGGGCCGAGGCCAGCGGCTCCAGCTTCCCCGCGTACCGAAGGACGGCCACCCCCATCATGTGGGCCCCGACCAGCGAGGCCCGCAGGGCCGCGTCCCGTCCGGGAAGGGCATCGGCTACCGCCCCGATGATGGCTCGTCCCGCGAACTCCCGGAACATGGTGAAGGCCCGGTCGTTCGTCAGCGCCGCCCGGAGCATGCTCATCAGGGCGGGCTGGTTCTCCCGGGCGTCCCACACCGAGAGGAAGAATCGAACGATCCGCTCCCCCGCGCCTTCCAGGCCCTCCGCCAGCAGCCCTCGCACGGCGACCGCGGGGTTGATGGGGAGCTCCAGCGCGGCCACGAACAGGTCCTCCTTCGAGCCGAAGTAGTGATGGACCAGCGCGGGATCGACCCCCGCGGCCGAGGCGATGCCCCGGATCGTGGCCCGGTCGTACCCGACCTCGCCGAAGGTCCCCCGGGCCGCCTCCAGGATCTGGTCCCGGGTCGCCCGGGTCCCGGGCCGTCGCCCGGTCCGGGGGGTCACCGGATCCCCGCGCTGAGCGCCACGAACCGCTCCTCGAACGTCATGGGCTCCGTCCGCACCTCGGCGTCCACACCGGCCGCTCGGAGGATCCCCTCGACCCGATTCGGGTCCTCGCCCGGCACCCGGAGCCGGGTCCCCACGACCGCGGAGGGGACCCGGGCTTCGACCAGGGCTCGGTAGGCCGACGACCAGGAGTCGGCCTCGACCGAAACGGACCGGGCCCGCCCGATGATCTCGTCCATGGTCCCGGCGGCCACGACCCGCCCGCCGGCCATGACCACGACCCGGTCGCAGTGCTCGGCCTCCTCCATGAAATGGGTGGTCACCAGGGCGCCCGCTCCGGCACGCACCGCCTCACGGATCGTCCGCCACAGTCCCGCCCGGCCGACCGGGTCGACCCCCGAGGTCGGCTCGTCCAGCACGAGGAGACCGGGACCGTGGGCCAGCGCCGCGGCGAAGGCCACCCGGCGCTGCACCCCCAGGGGGACGGTGCCCAGCAGCCGGGCGCCTGCGGCCCGCAGGTCCTCGGGCAGCGGTGGTGGCTTCGACCCGAACGCCGCCGTGGCGAACGCCAGGTTCTCCCGCACCGTGAGGTCCTGGTACAGCCCGAGCGACTGGGGGACGTAGCCGAGCCGCCGGCGGGTGGCTCGGGACGGGGACCGCCCGAACAGCCGCACCGAGCCCTCGGTCGGTCGGAGGAGGCCCAGGAGCATCCGGATCAACGTGGTCTTGCCTGCCCCGTTGGCTCCCACCAGCCCGACCACCTCGCCGGGCCGGACCTCGAGCGACACCCGGTCCACCGCGGTGAACGAGCCGAACCGCCTGACGACGTCGCTGGCCTCCGCCAGGATCTCGGTCCCGGTCCCCGCGCCGTCGCCGCGGACCGGCGGGTTCCCCACGGAGGCCGCCCGCTGCCTGATCGAGCCGATCACCTGCTCCGACCGGCCCGCGGCAGCGGGACGTCCCTCGTCCAGCGCCACCACCGCGCCGGCCCGCTCGGCCTCATCGAGGTAGGACGTCGACACCGCCACCCCGGCGCCCCGGGCGGCCTCGTCGGCGATCAGCCCCCATAGCTCCGCCCGGCTGACCGGATCGATGCCCGTGGTCGGCTCGTCGAGCACCAGGAGGTCGGGCCGGTGGATCAGTGCAACGGCCAGACCGAGCTTCTGCCGCATCCCGCCCGACAGGCGGCTGGCCAACCGATCCCGGGCGGCGGCCAGGCCGGTGCGCTCGAGCAGGACCTCGCTCCGACGGACCAGCTCGGCCCCGCCGATCCCGTGGGCGGTGGCGGCGAAGGCCAGGTTCTCGGCCGCGGTGAGGTCGGGGTAGACGCCCGACGTCTCGGGCAGGTACCCGAGCCGCTCCTCCGGCGGTCGCCGGACCCGCCCCTCGTCCACCGGGACCAGCCCGGCCAAGGCCCGCAGCGCGGTGGACTTCCCGGCGCCGTCGCCGCCGATCACCGCGGTGACACCGCCCGGCGCCATCTCGAGCGACACGCCGGACAGGGCGGTGGTCGACCCGAACCGGACCGTAACCTCATCCAGGCCCCAGCTCACCGGACGGCCGGCTCCAACTCGATCCGCTCCTCGCGGCCGGCCGGCTCGAGTTCGCGGCGGAACCGGAGCACCGCCAGGAGGAACACCATCGCGCCGATCGCCGCCAGGTACAGCATCGGTTCGGCCACCGCCTCCAGCGGCGCGCCCCGGATCATCACGCCTCGGGCGATCTCGATGAAGTACGTCAGCGGGAGCACGTAGCCGATCCATCGGACCCCCGGGGCCATCGAGGCCAGCGGAAAGATCAGCCCGGACAGGAGGAACTGCGGGAGGAGCAGCAACAGCGCCAGCTGGATCGCCTCGCCCTGGCTGTGCGACACGCTGCTGATCAGGACGCCCACGCCGAGGGCGGTGAACAGGAACAGGACCGACCCCAGGGCCAGCGTCCACACGGAGCCGTCGAACGGCACGTCGAAGATCAGGACGCCGGCCCCCAGGATCACGGCCATGTCGATGGCGGCGACCACGAAGTAGGGAGCGATCTTGCCCACGACCACGTCGCGCGGCCGCAGGGGCATCACGGCGAGCTGCTCGAGCGTACCGGCCTCACGCTCCCGGACCACGCCGAGGCTGGTGATGAGCGAGCCGATGAACAGCAGGATCACGCCGGCCAGGCCGGGGATCATGATCGCCGACGTCTCGAGCCCCGGGTTGAACAGCACCTCGGTTCGGATCGGAATGCCGCGCTGGGCCGCCCGAGCGAAGGCCTCCTGGGCGGCCTGCGCCGAAAAGAGCTCGGCGCCGTCGATCAAAGCCACGGGCTCCCCGGGGTCGGCGACCACGGCCACGACGGCCTCGCCGTCCCGGAGGAGCTCCCTCCCCCGAGGCGCCCCGGCGGACTCGTCGACCTCGTCGACCCTGAACAGATCGGGGAGGTTCGATTCCACCCGCTCGGCGTCGGTACCGAGCACCGCGGTGGGGACCTCGGAGACGTCGAAGCTGGCCGCGTAGCCGAACACGATCAGCTGGAGGAGCGGCATCACGATCAAGAGCGCAACGGTCCGCCGGTCCCTCCGGAGCTGACGGAACTCCTTCACCACCATGGCCCACATGGCCCTCGCCTCCTCCTCCTCGGAATTCAACGCCTGTTGAACCCGAATTCTACGCGCGTTGAATAGAGGGAGTCAAGGGACGACAGAGGACGACAAAGGAGGGCCGGGTGGGCGCGGCAGGATTTGAACCTACGGCCTCTCGCGTGTGAGGCGAGCGCTCTCCCGCTGAGCTACGCGCCCGGAGGGCTCAAGCGTACCATCGGCACCTAAGGGTGGCGGCGGGGTGTGCCCGCGTCACCCCGCCGCCGTTGCCCGGGCCCGAAAGCCCGGACGTCTGGACCTCTCATCTTGACATCTTCGGCCGTGGGGCGCAAAGGGGACGCACCCGGGCCCTCTCCCAACCCATCGGCATGCTCTTGAGGACGCTTGATCCGGCTTGACACCCCCGGCGACCCCGGGTACCAGTGACCCGACAACCGGAGGGAGGGAGCGCATGGACCGCCCGATGACCCAACGCCTCACGGCCGAGGTGGTGGGGACGTTCACCCTGATCTTCATCGGGGCCGGCTCGATCGTGGCGGCCGGATCCGTCGGCGAGGGGGTCGGCGGGGCCGGCCTGGTCACGGTGGCCCTGGCC
>DASQWG010000056.1:0-2933 GCA_035640375.1 Actinomycetota bacterium | reverse complement strand
GACCTGGGGTTTTGGGTTGCGAGCGGGCTGGCTCGCCTGCTACAATGAGGTCCCGCCAGGGCCCGCAGGACGTCCCGCGGGAGCGCGCAGACGCCAGGACCGACCATAGAGGAGTGCCGTGTTCCGAAAGGGTGACAAGGTCATCTACCCCCATCACGGGGCCGCCGTCATCGAAAGCGTCACCACCAGGGAATTCCTCGGAGAGAAGAAGAAGTACCTCGTCCTCAGGTTGGCCTACGGCGATCTCACGCTCATGGTGCCGGTGGACAGCACCGAAGAGGTCGGCCTCCGCGAGGTGGTCAGCCGGCGTGAGGTGAAAAAGGTCCTCGACGTCCTCCGGGAGGACGAGTCCCGGATGCCCTCCAACTGGAGCCGGCGCTACAAGACCAACATCGAGAAGATCCGGTCCGGCGACGTGTATCAGGTCGCCGAGGTGGTGCGGAACCTGTCCATCCGCGAGTCCGAGAAGGGCCTGTCGGCCGGCGAGAAGCGGATGCTGGCGAAGGCACGCCAGATCCTGGTTTCCGAGCTCGTCTTCGCCGTCGACGCGACCGAGGAGAAGGCCGAGAGCATGATCGACAAGGTGCTCGAGGAGGCCCACTCGGTCGTGCTCCAGCCAACGGTCTAAGAGGCTTGCACTCGCCCGTCGGGCGGGGCACCGTGGGGTCGTGAACGTCGAGCCCCAGCCACCACGAAGCCCGCAGCGTGCCTTCGTCGAGATCGTTCGGTTCGTGCTGGTGGGGCTGTTCACCGCCGGCGGGTGGCAGCTCGCCCAGGCCGCGGACCTCGTGGGCAGCCGCCTGCTGCTGGCCGTGGTGCTGGGGAGCCTGGTGGGCTACGTGGTCGGCGGGGTGATCGGCCGCCGGGCCGAGGTGGCGGTCTCGGCGCTGGAGCAGGAGTTCCAGCGCATGCCGGCCTCGGAGCTGCTGGCCGGGGTCATCGGCCTGATCCTGGGCCTGCTGATCGCCATCCTGGTCTCGCTCCTGGTCTTCCGCCTGCCGCTCACGGTGGCGTACCCCTCGGCGGCGTTGGCCTCGGTGGTGCTGGCCTACGTCGGGTACCGGGCCGGGCGGGCCAAGCGCGACGAGCTGTTCGGCTTGTTCGGGCTGAAGACGCGATCGTTCGGGGTGCGGGCCGGCGAGGTCAACGTCCTCGACACCAGTGCGCTGATCGATGGGCGGATCCGGGAGGTCGTCGACGCCGGCTTCCTCGGTGGCACGCTGATGGTGCACCGCGGCGTGCTGTCCGAGCTGCGCGCGATCGCGGATTCGGGCGAGCCGAGCCGGGCCGCGCGCGGGCGCCGAGGGCTCGACATCCTTCGCCAGCTTCAGCGCCACCCAGCAGTCGAGGTGGTCTTGCTTGGAGTAGAGGATGCCGGGGATGTCGACACGGCGCTGGTCCGGGTGGCCCGGGAGCGAGGTGCCGCCCTGGTCACCGGCGACACGAATCTGGCCAGGGTGGCCGAGGCCCTGGACGTCCCGACACGCTCGATCGCGGCGCTGGCCGAGGCCCTGCGCACCCCCGTGGTGCCCGGCGAGGAGGTGACGGTCCGCCTCACCAAGGAGGGCACCGAGGCGGGCCAGGGCGTCGGCTACCTGGAGGACGGCACCATGGTGGTCGTGGAGCGGGGAGCCGACCTGGTCGGCGCCGATGTGCACGCTGTGGTCACGAACGTCCTGCAGACCACCTCCGGACGGATGGTGTTCGCCCGGCTGGGTGAGTGACGTGGCGGTCGGGGCGATCCTGCTGGGCGGCGGGCGCGGAGAGCGGCTCTCCGGACCGGATCCGAAGGCCTTCGCCATCCTCGACGGGCGAAGCCTGCTCGAGCGAGCCGTGACAGCCGTGGAGTCGTGCCCACGGGTGGAGGGGTTCGTGCTGGTGGCTCCGGAGGGCTGGGAGGGACGGGCCCGGACCATGGTCGGCCCCCGGTCTGGCCTCGTGGAGGTCGTCGGCGGTGGCGCGACGCGGCAGGACTCCGTGCGGATGGGCCTGGAGGCGCTCCCGGAGTCGTTCGACGTCGTCGTCTGCCACGACGTGGCCCGGCCGATCGCCCCGACGGCGCTGTTCGAGGCGGTGCTGGACGCCCTGGTGGGGGCGGACGGGGCGGTGCCGTCGGTCCCGCTGACCGACACGGTCAAGCGCGTCGACGACGGTCTCGTCGCGGAGACCGTGGACCGCGACGGCCTCGTCGTGGTCCAGACCCCGCAGGCCTTCCGGCGTGCGGCCCTCGTGGAGGCCCACCGAGCGGCGGAGGCCGACGGGTTCTCCGGCACGGATGACGCGTCACTGCTGGAGCGGGCCGGCTTCCGCGTGGCGGTGGTTCCCGGCGACCCCGCCAACATCAAGATCACCCGACCCGAGGACCTTTCGCTGGCCTCGGCGCTGATCCGTGGCTGAGCCGAGGTTCGGCATCGGCTTCGACGCCCACCCGTCCGATCCCGGACGGCCGCTGCTCCTCGGGGGCGTGGCCTTCGAGGGTCCGGGGCTGGCCGGGCACTCCGACGGTGACGTGATCTGCCACGCCCTGGCCGATGCCCTCCTGGGGGCCGCCGCCCTGGGGGATATCGGCGACCACTTCCCCGACACCGACCCCGTCGTGGCCGGCATCGCCGGCCCGGAGCTGCTCCGGCGGACCGTGGAGCTGCTTCGGGGGGCCGGGCTGACGGCGCGGTCCTGTGATCTGGTGGTGCTGGCCGAGCGACCCAGGCTCGGCCCACGGCGCGACGAGATCCGGGGCTCGCTCGCCGCCGTCCTGGGGATCGGCGTGGAACGGGTGAGCGTCAAGGCCTCCAGGCCCGAGGGCCTCGGCCTGTCCGGGGACGGGGTGGGGTGCCTGGCGTTGGCCGTGGTGGCGTGAACCGGGACCGTCCCGGCGGCGGCCTCGGCGTGGTCGTGGGACGGCGCCCCGCGCTCGAGGCGGTCCGCTCCGGCAC
>DASQWG010000055.1:0-3967 GCA_035640375.1 Actinomycetota bacterium | reverse complement strand
TCATGGTGGCCTCCTCACCGGCCGGCCAGACCCACACCAATCTGCTGAAGGTCCACAGTGTCGGTGCTTGACCCGCTCCGGTCTCCTTCGTAGCGTGCGTCCCCGACGCCCCGGTGGAAAGGAGACGGACATGTCGCAAGGCCCGTACGGAGGTCGTCCGAGAAGCCGCCGCTGGTGGTGGCGGCGGCCGTCTTGCTGATGGCCGCCGGCGTCCTCGGCCTCATCCGGTTCATCCAGGCGCTGTCGATCGGCGGCGGCGCGGTCGTGATCACCGGGCTGATCGGCCTGGTCGTGGCCATCGCCTCGGTGTGGGCGGGGTGGCAGGTGCTGAACCTGCGGGAGCAGGGCCGCTCCCTCGGTCTGGCGTTGGCCGTGATCGGGGCGATCTTCTCGCTGATCTACCTGCTCCAGGGCGCCACGTTCCTGCTCATCAACCTTCTGCTGTACGGGTTCGTGATCTACGTCCTGGTCACGCACGCCGACCGGTTCAGGTAGCGCCGACCTCGGCGGCTCCGGCCGGCACGCGCTACAGTGCTGGTATGGCTTCCCCAACCGAGAGCTTCGAGTGGAAGGGCCGGACAGGGCCCTTCACGCTCTCGCTCACCCCGACCGTGTTCCGGCCGACGCACATCAGCCTCGCGTTGGCGGATTCGCTCGACATCCGGCCCGGCGAGACCGTGGTCGATGTCGGGTGCGGCAGCGGGATCCTGAGCTTCGTCGCGGCCAAGCTCGGCGCCGAGCGCGCGTACGGCAGCGACATCTCGGGGGAATCCGTTCGGGTCGCCACGGAGAACGCCCGGCTGCTGGGGCTGGCCGACCGGACCGAGTTCCGTGTCGGCAGCCTGTTCGAGCCCCTGCGGGACGTGACCGCCGACGTGATCATCGGCGACGTGTCGGGCATCCCCGACGACATCGCCGAAGTCACTGGGTGGTTCCCCGGCGGCTATGCGGGAGGGCCGACGGGCGCCGAGGTGCCGGTGGCCATGCTCGAGTCGATGGGCGACTGCCTCCGGCCCGGCGGCCGGATGTACCTTCCCACGGCGACGATCCAGGACGAGAACAGCGTCCTGGCGGCGGCGCGCCGGATCTTCGGAGCGGCCAACCTCGCCGAGGTCGTCGAGCGCGAGTTCCCGCTCCCGACGCTGGTGGCGAAGTCGAGGGCCGTGGCCAAGCTGATGGCTGACGGCCTGATCCGTCTGCGCCAGCGCGGCAGCCGGCTCCTGTGGCGCCTGGCGATCTGGCGCTGCGTCCGCCCCTAGGCGTCGCGCCGCGCGTACCGCCGTGCGCCTTGTTTGGCGAGGAACCGGTACATCGGTGGAGCCAGGAGCTGGAGCGCTGACAACGGTCCGGCCCACGGCGGGATGTGCACCGTCCCCACCTCCCGCCGGTCGATGACCTGGACGATCCTCCTCGCCACCTGCTCCGGGGTGAACATCACCGCACGCGGGGCGTTCGGCTGGGGGAAGCTCTCGGTGTCGACGAAGCCGGGACACACGGCGGTCACCACGACCCCTCGGTCCCGCAGCTCACCGCTCAGCGACTCCGAGAACGCCACCACGGCGTGCTTCGACGCTGCGTACACCGAGGCGCCCGGAAGCGCGTACCGGCCGGCCAGCGAGGCGATGTTGACCGCGTGGCCGGAAGATGCCAGCAGCAGTGGCAGGAACATCTTCGTGGACGTGAGCAACGCGACGTAGTTCGTCTCGGTGACGGCGAGGATCCGCTCCAGCGAGAGCTCCTCGAACCGGCCTCGTCCCGGGAGGCCGGCGTTGTTCACCAGCACGTGGCAGCGGCCGTGCATCTCCTCGACGTGCGAGCGGAGCGTCTCGAGATCCTCGAGATGCGTCACGTCGGTGGCCTGCCACGAAGCCGTGCCACCCTCGGCGGTGATCTCGGCAGCGATCTTCTCGAGCCGGTCGGTCCGTCGAGCGGCCAGCACCACGGTCGCACCCGCCCCCGCGAGCGTCCGTGCTGTGGCCTCGCCGATGCCGCTGGACGCGCCGGTGACGACGCAGACCTTCCCGCGGATCACGGGCCCGAGAACACCGACAGCGACTGGCCGCCGTCGAGCACCACCACGGACCCGGTCATCCACGCCGCCGCGTCCGAGGCCAGGAACCGGGCCACACCGGCCACGTCCTCGGCCGTACCCCACCGGCCGAGCGGGATCTGCGAGCGGATCATCTCGTGGTACGCGGGGTCCTCGCGGGACACCGCGTTCATGTCGGTCTCCACGAAGCCGGGCGCGATCGCGTTCACCCGCACACCGTGAGGAGCCCACTCCCGGGCCAGGGTCTGCGTGAAGCTCACCAGCGCGGCTTTGGCGGCCGCGTAATACGTCAGGCCCGGGCTGGCCAGGAAGGCAGCCACCGAGGCCACGTTGATCACCGAGGCGCGCTCGCGCGCCAGCAACGCCTGGGCCGCCGCGTGGGTGCAGTACACGGCGCCCGTGAACGTGGTCCGGAAGTACTTCTCCCATCCCTCCAGCCGAGCCGACTCGAACGTCGACACGAACGGAGCGGCGCCCGCGTTGTTGACCAGCACGTCGAGCCCCCCGAGCTCGGCGGTGACCCCGTCGATCAGGTCCCGGCACGCCTCCGGATCGGTGACATCGGTGGGGACGGCCAGGGCCCGCCGGCCCCGCTCCTCGATCTCTCGGGCCGTCTTCTCCAGTGGCTCGGGGCTTCGGGCGGCCACCGCCACGTCGAACCCATCCTCGGCCAGCATCTGAGCGATGGCACGGCCGATCCCCTTGCTGCCCCCCGTCACCAGGACGACCTTGTCGCCGGGCATCCCTGACCTCCGTCGATAGGATGGGTCTGGTGGCAAGCAAACCACACGCCGAACCCGAACACTGGATCCCCGGCGAGTACGACCGGGAGACGCTGCGCCGGGCGCTGCTCGAAGGCGGGGCCGCGGGGGTCAACTCCCACGACCGGCCCAACGTGGTGTGGAAGATCAAACGCTTGGTCCAGGGCGACCCCGACGCCCGGTTCGGCCTCACCGGGGTCGGCGATCTCCCGTTCGCCGAGGTCCTCCGGCTGGTGGCCGAAGCTGCCGGGATCGATCCGGACCCGGATGTGTTGCACGGACACGTGGTCGTCGATCCCGACCGTGTCCTGGATGCGTTCGAAGCGATCGGGGACCGCCTGTCACTGGCCGCGAGGCGTGGGGAACGGGTGCTCCTGGCCACCGGCCATCCCACCGGGCTCCCCGTCCTCTACCAGGAGACCGGCAAGCTCGTGTCCGATCGCGGGGCCAAGGTCATTCGCCCGCTCGAGGGGTTCACCTGGGAGGATGCGTCCGGGCGCCGCCGCCAGATCCGCTACTTCGCCGGGGTGGCCATGCTGACCGACCGCGCCTCGGCACTACACACCCACAACGCCGAGCCGATGGAGCGGATGCTGGCCGAGATGACGCCCGACCTGGTCTTCGCCGACCACGGGTTCGCCGGTGCGGCGATCGAGGCCGGCGTGGATACGGTCTCGATCGCCGACGTCAACGACCCCGCCCTGGTGGTGGCCCGGGCGCAGGGGAGGGCCGGTCCGGTGGCGGTGATGGACGACAACGTCCAGCCCGAGACGTACTGGCCCTGCTTCCAGGTGCTCGCCTCGAGGTTCGGCCCGCCCTAGCCGGGGAGCATCGACGCCAGGCGCTCGGCGTGCCGGGGCGCCCCGGCGCCCTCTTCGTGTTTGAGGTAGGCGAACACGTCGGTCCCGCGCTCCAGCGCCGCCCCGATCCGCTTCGCCCACCGAGCCAGCAGCTCGTCGGGGTACTCCTCGCGACGGAGCCGGAGGTACGCGAACGGCTCCGAGACCACCGGCTCGATGTCGGGTGGTGTCTCGTCGGTCTCGGCGAAGCACCACGCCACGCCGTGTTCCGCCAGGAGGTCTCGGGCCGCCCCCCAGGACTCGTGCCGGAACTCGAACGCGTACGGGGCCATCGGCGGGAGATACGCCAGGAAGGA
>DASQWG010000054.1:0-2106 GCA_035640375.1 Actinomycetota bacterium | reverse complement strand
GGGGCATGCGGGGCGTGGTCGGTGGCCACGGCGTCGAGGGTGCCTTCGGCGAGGCCCGCTCGCAGGGCGTCGCGATCTTCGGAGGAGCGAAGCGGGGGGTTCACCTTGAAGGCGGTGTCGTACCCGACGAGCTCGGCGTCGGACAGGCTCAGATGGTGCGGGGTGACGTCCGCCGTCAAGGGGACCTGCCGGCCGGCGGCCTCGCGGATCAAGCGAACCGTCGCCGCCGCCGAGACGTGGGTGAGGTGGAGGCGCCCGCCCGTCAGGCCCGCCAGCTCGATGTCCCGGGCGGCCACCACGGACTCCGATTCCGCCGGGATCCCGCGGAGGCCGAGGAGCGCGGAGTACTCTCCCTCGTGCATCTGCCCGCCCTCCCACAGGGTGTCGTCCTGGGCGTGCTGGCAGACCACCACGTCGAAGGCCTTCGCGTATTCGAGGGCCAGGCGCATCACCCGAGCCGACTGGACGGACCGGTGGTCGTCGGTGAAGAGGCGCACTCCCGTCTCGGCGAGCTCCCCGATGTCCACCAGCTCCTGGCCCTCCAGGCCTCGGGTGATGGCGGCGGCCGGGTGGACGTCGCAGAGCCCCGCCTTCTCGCCAAGGGCCCGGACCTCCAGGACGATGCCGGCGTGATCGGCGACCGGCTCGGTGTTCGGCATGGGACAGACCGCCGTGTAGCCACCCGCCGCCGCAGCCCTGGTGCCGCTCTCCACGGTTTCCTTGTCCTCTCGTCCGGGCTCGCGGAGGTGCGTGTGGAGGTCGACCAGGCCTGGAGCCATCACCAACCCATCGCAGTCGAGGACGTCGGCGCGGCCGGGATCGATCCCCTCCCCCACCTCGGCGATGGAGTCGTCCTCGACGAGCACGTCCGCCCGGCCGTCGTGCCCGGAGGACGGATCGACCAGACGGACCCCCCGGAAGAGGATTCCGCCCATCACGCGACCTCCTCGGCTCGACCGCCCAGGATGAGGTAGAGGAGGGCCATCCGCACGGCGATACCGTTGGTCACCTGGTCGGTGATGAGCGCCTGAGGAAGATCCGCGACGTCCGAAGCGATCTCCACTCCTCGGTTCATCGGCCCGGGGTGCATGATCAGCGCTCCCTCCGGGAGGGCCTCCACCCGGTGCCGGGTGAGTCCCCACCGCGTGGCGTACTCCCGCACGCTGGGGAAGAACTGCTGGCGCTGCCGCTCACGCTGCACCCGCAGCATGTAACAGACGTCGAGCTTCGGGAGCACCGGATCGAGCTCGTAGGAGATGTCCGCGCCCCATGATCCCGCCTCCGGAGGGATGAGCGTGGGGGGTCCGACCAGCGTCACCTGGGCCCCCATCTTGGTGAGCGCGTGCGTGCCGGACCGAGCCACCCGGGAGTGCAAGACGTCTCCCACGATCGCCACCCGGAGCCCCTCCAGTGAAGGGAAGTGCTCGCGGATCGTGTACAGGTCCAGGAGCGCCTGGGTGGGGTGCTCGTGCGTGCCGTCGCCGGCGTTGAGCACGCTCGCCTCCACCCACCGGGAGAGGGTGTACGGGGCGCCCGACGATGCGTGACGGATGACGATGGCGTCCGCCCCCATAGCCTCCAGGGTGAGCGCGGTGTCCTTGAGGCTCTCCCCCTTGGAGACCGATGACCCCGACGTGGTGAAGTTGATCACGTCGGCCGACAACCGCTTGGCGGCGATCTCGAACGAGATGCGGGTCCGGGTGGAGGCCTCGTAGAAGAGGTTCACCACGGTTCGTCCACGCAGGGCGGGGACCTTCTTGATGACCCGGGTCCCGACCTCTCGGAACGAGTCCGCGGTGTCGAGGATGCGGGTGATGTCCTCGGGCGACAGCTGGGTCACGGAAAGCAGGTGCTTGATCACGGCACTTCCTCCCCAACCTCGACGGCGTCCTGACCGTCCGTCTCATCCAGCAGGACCCGGACCAGCTCGTCGGCCCGGGTCGGGACGTTCTTCCCCACGAAGTCGGCACGGATTGGAAGCTCCCGGTGCCCCCGGTCCACGAGCACGGCGAGCTGGATGGCCCGGGGGCGGCCGTAATCGACCACCGCGTCCATGGCGGCTCGGATGGTCCGGCCGGTGAACAGGACGTCGTCCACCAGGACCAC
>DASQWG010000053.1:0-2110 GCA_035640375.1 Actinomycetota bacterium | reverse complement strand
GAGGCCATGTCGGTGATCAGCCCGGGGGCCCACGCCGACGACAAACACCTGGCGGTGGCCGAGGAGCTGCTGTCCTCGGTCGGTCGGGTGATCCGGCTGCCCGAGATTCACCAGGATGCGGTCACCGCCACGTCCGGCTCGGGGCCGGCGTACTTCGCCCTCCTGTCGGAGGCGATGATCGACGGGTGCATCCTCCTCGGCCTCTCCAGGGACGTGGCCACCGAGCTCATCATCCAGACGATGCTTGGCTCGGCCAAGATGCTCCGCGACACCGGGATGCACCCCGTGGAGGTCCGAGAGATGGTCACCTCGCCGGGCGGCACCACGATCGCGGCCATCCGCCACCTCGAGCAGGCCGGCGTCCGGGCCGCGTTCCTGAACGCGATCGACGCGGCCCGTCAGCGCAGCGCCGAGCTGGCCAAGGGCAGCGAGGCCGAGGAGCTGTAGCGGTGGGACGGGGGGACCGCCGCCGGGTGCGCTGGGCCCACGATCGAGAGCGGAAGCACAAGGCTCGCGAGCGTCGGCGGGCCGAGGAGCGTGCCGCCGCCCGGGCCGCGGACCGCAGGGCGCCGAGGTCGTCGTAAGCCCGTCAGGTTTGCGGCCGAAGCGCGGTGGACATAGCCTCTCGGCGAGGACCGGAAGGAGGACCCGGATGATCGATCCGACCGAGCCAACGCTGACCGACGAGGACATCGAGACGGTGGTGATCGGGACCGGACCGGCGGCGGAGACCGATCCCGACACGATGGACGCCGACGACGTTGACGACACGGACGCCGACGACGCCGACGAGTCGGACGCGGACGACGACGCCACCGACGAGGGCGGCGACTCCGACACCACCGACTCGGCCTGACCGGAGGGGGATGACCGCGAGCGCCCTGGAGCGCTGCGTCGGCGACCCGCGGCCTTTCGTCGAAGAGCACTGGGGCCGTTCCCCGCACCTGCACCGGGGCAACCCCACCGAGATCGCCGGCCTGCTCGACCTCGGAGACGTCGACCACCTCGTCACCGAGACCCTGCTCCGGATGCCCGGTTTCCGGCTGGTCCGCGACGGCGAGCCGCTCGATCCGTCCACCTACACCGCGACCGTGCGCATCGGGGGGCGGCCGCTCGAACGGACCGTCCGCCCCGACCTCGTTCTGGCGGCGTTCGATGGTGGCGCCACGATCGTCCTCCAGGCCCTCCATCGGCAGTCGGGCCCGGTGGCGCGGTTCTGCCGGGACCTCGAGCTCGCCCTGACGCACCCCGCCCAGGCGAACGCGTACGTCACGCCGCCGACCTCCAGGGGGTTCGACGTGCACCACGACACCCACGACGTGTTCGTCGTGCAGACCCACGGCCGGAAGGCGTGGCGCGTGTACCGGCCCCTGGTCTAGCTGGCCGGGCCCGACCAGCCGTGGAGTGAGGCGCTCGGTGACCCGGGCCCGCCCGTGCTCGAGGCCGAGCTTCAGCCCGGCGACGTTCTGTACATCCCCCGTGGGTTCCTGCACGACGCGGAGGCCCGGCGTGAGGTCTCGATCCACGTGACGGTGGGGATCACCGCGCTCACCTGGGTCGAGGCGTGGCGACGGGTCATGCGCCGGGCCTCGGGGCACCGGGCCTTCCGGGACGCCTTGCCGCCGGGGTGGGCCGTGGATCCCTCGTCGATGGTCGCCGAGCTCGAGGTCCGCCGAAAGGAGCTTGTGGGGTGGCTCGAGGCGGAGGTCGACGAGGAGCTCCTGCGCGGGATGGCGCACTCGTTCTGGTCCTCGCGCCGCCCCCTGCTAAGCGGTCACCTGGCCCAGCTCGGGCGGGCGGACGAGATCGAGGCGACCACGCCGCTCCGGAGGCGCCCCGGATCGGTGTTGGTGGTCGAGGTCCGCGACGGCCGAGCCACCGCGCTCCTCGGGATGCGCGAGCTTCGGATGCCGGCGTTCTGCGAGACGGCACTCCGGTTCGTGGCCGCCCGCGAGGGCCCGTTCGTTCCGGCCGACCTCCCCGGCCTGGACCAGGTCTCGTCGGTGGTGCTGGCCCGGCGGCTGCTCCGCGAGGGGGCCCTCGAGGTCGCGGGTGCCGACGGCTGACCGGGCCACCTGCTCGTCGATCTCCGCGGCGGGTGGGGAGCCCC
>DASQWG010000052.1:0-3089 GCA_035640375.1 Actinomycetota bacterium | reverse complement strand
CCGCCCGAGATCCGGCGTGGGTTCATGACCATGGCCGAGGCCCGGCGGATCCTCGCCGCGCATCGCTCGGCCCCACGGGCCCGGGCCGACCTCCAGATGCACACCACCTGGAGCGACGGCGCCGTGTCCATCGAGGAGATGGTGGCCCGGTCCGCGGCCCTCGGCCGGGAGTTCGTGTCGATCACTGATCACTCGGTTGGCCTCCCCATCGCCCGAGGGATGGACGAGGCCACCCTGCTCCGCCAGGGCGTCGAGATCGATCGTCTCAACGCCGAGGGTGGCCGGCCGAGGATCCTGCGCTCGATCGAGATGAACCTGTCGCCGGAGGGCCAGGGCGACATGGAGCCCGGCATCCTCGGCGGGCTCGACCTGGTGCTGGGGGCGTTCCACTCGCAGCTCCGGCGAACCGAGGACCAGACCGAACGGTACGTCGCGGCGGTCCGCAACCCGACCGTCCACGTCCTGGCCCACCCTCGGGGCCGGCGATGGGGAACGCGCCCCGGCCTGCGCGCCGACTGGCCGAGGGTGTTCGCCGCGGCCGCCGAGGCCGGGACCGCCCTGGAGATCGACGCGTTCCCCGATCGCCAGGACCTCCAGGTGGAGCTCCTCGAGCTCGCCAGGGAGGCCGGAGTGTGGATCTCGCTCGGCTCCGACGCGCACACGCCGGACGAGCTCGACCACCTCGAGCTCGGCGAGGCCGCGGCACTCCAGGCGGGGATCCCCCAGGATCGCGTGCTGAACCTCCGATCCGCCGACGAGGTCGTGGCGTGGGCCGCCATGAAGCGGGAGCGCGTTTGAGGGTCCTTCGCGAGGGAATGCTCCGTCGTGTCTGGCACCCGTGACGACCTGCGGTCGCATGCGGCGGTGCTCCGCGAGGCGACCACGCTCCTCGACGAAGCGTCGATCCCACACGTCGTCTTCGGCAGCCTGGCCACGGTGACGCTGGGGCGTCCCCGCGACCTCCGCGCCCACGAGGACATCGACCTGTTGGTTCGGCCTCCCGATGCGAGCCGCGCCGCCGAGGTCTTGGCGTCGGCCGGTTACGTGGTCGAGAGCACCGATCCGTCCTGGATCCGCAAGGCCAAACGCCTCGGCGTCACCGTCGACCTGATCCACCGGGCCGGGCGCGAGGTCAACCTCGACCGGGACATGCTGGAGCGTGCCCCCGCCGCCACCGTGCTCGGCGTGCCGGTACGGCTGATGCCACCCGAGGACCTGGCCATGATCAAGGCGGTCCTCCACGACGAGACCCGGACCGGCGATTGGTTCGACGCGCTGGCGCTGGTGGCCCGGCCGGGCCTCGACTGGGACTACCTCCTGCGCCGGGCCCGTGGCCACGGGGTGCAGCGAGCGCTCAGCCTCCTGCTCTACGCTCGGGCCGAAGGGACCGAGGTACCACCGAGGGTCCTGGCCGAGCTCCTCGAAGCCGTCCCGGGCTGAGCGCCCGGCTCAGGCCTCCTCGAGCCGCAGGTTCGGCCGGCCCTCGAAACCCGATACGGACAGGATCCTCCGCACGACCCCTCGCGGTCCCCGAAGGACCAGCGTGCCGTCCGCCCCCAGCTCACGCAGCCCACGGGCGATCAGGTTGAGCCCCGTGCTGTCCATGAACTCGAGCCGGGCGAGGTCGAGGACGACGGTGGCTCCCGGGACCCAGACCTGGCCGAGGCGGTCGTTCGCCTTGGGGGCCGTGGCCAGATCGAGGCTGCCCCGGAGCGCGAAGCCGGATCCGTCCGGGAGCGCCGTCACCTCGAGCTCCGACACGGAGCCGGGCCGCTCCCCCTCCTCGGGCGCCATCAGCGGTGCACGGTACTGAGGCGGCGGCCACACGTCGGTACGCTGGCGTACGCTCGTTTGCAGGCCCCATCCCCGGGGAATCGTTTCTTGACGATGGGCACTCCGGAACTCCTCGACACACCCACCGGGAACCGCCTGATCGACGCCCTGCCGGCGGATGACCGGGGGACACTGAGGGAGCGGGCCCGGATCCGCCGGCTCGAGCAGCACGAGGTCCTGTGGGAGCCGGGCCAGCGGATCGAGGCCGTGGCGTTCCCGATCGATGGGGTGGTGTCGCTGGTGACCTCGACGGTCGACGGTCATGGCGTGGAGCTGGCCACGATCGGCAAGGAGGGCATGGTCGGCGTCTCGGTGATCCTCGGCGCCCGCGAGCGCCCCATCGACCGCGCCGTGTCGCAGATCGCAGGCAGGTCGCTCCTCGTCGACGCCGACCACCTGGAATCGCGGCTCGACGCGAGCCCGAACCTTCGAACGATCATGCTGGCGTACACCCACACGCTGCTCAAGCACGTGGCCCAGGGCGTGGCCTGTAACCGGCTCCATCCGGCCGAGCAGCGCTGCGCCCGGTGGCTGTTGACCACGAGGGACCGCGTGGACCGTGATGAGCTCACGCTGACCCATGAGTTCCTCGCCCAGATGCTCGGTGTGCGACGAGCCTCCGTCTCCGAGACGCTGGCCGTTCTCCAGCGAGCCGAGCTGGTCTCCACCCGCCGAGGGGTCATCGTCATCGAGAATCCGTCGGGTCTGCGCGAGGCGGCGTGCGAGTGCTATGACGTCGTGCGGGAGGAGTACGACTTGCTGTTGCGCACGCTCCCTGAATCGGCGCCAGCCATGTCGCCGACCCGGTAGACCTTGTACGCGTGGCCGATCACGGTCTCCGCGACGTTGCGGACCGTAACGCCTCCGGCGGTCACGCCCTTCTCGGTCCCCCGGTGGGCGTGGCCGTGGATCGCCAGATCGGCGCCGGCTCGGTCGATCGCCTCGGCCAGGAGGTAGCTGCCCAGGAACGGGAAGATCTCTAGCCGCTCCCCGGCCAGCGTGGTATCGACCGGCGCGTAGTGGGTCAGCGCGACGCGGACGTCGGCCCGCATCCCGGCCAGGGCCTCCTCGAGCCCGGCCGCCAGCTCTTCGGTGTGGCCGATGAACGCCTTCATCTCCTGCTCGCCGAAGGCCGAAGCCGAGGCGCCCGCGAACCCGCCGCCGAACCCCTTCGTGCCGGCGACACCGAGCCGGGCGCCCTGGAAGTCGAGCACCACGCCCTCGCGTTCCACGACTCGGACGCCGGCGTCCTCGAG
>DASQWG010000051.1:0-4533 GCA_035640375.1 Actinomycetota bacterium | reverse complement strand
CGTGTACGGGGCCGGCGAGCCGCCGGTTCCGGGGGTGACCGGGAAGCTCGTCGTTGACGGCCTGGTCGAGACCGCGCCCGGGAAGCGCGCCGTGTACCTTCCCCGGCGGTCCGACGTCGCGCCGTTCCTGGCCCGGGAAGTTCGGCCCGGGGACCTGGTCCTCACGCTCGGCGCGGGTGACATCACGATGGTCGGTTCGGAGACGCTCTCGCTCCTCGGGGACGACCGTGGATGAGCCGCTCCGCCAGGCCGAGCGGATCCTCCGCCAGGCGGTCGGCCCCCGGCTCGCCGTGGACTTTCCGCTGGCCCCGTTGACCTCGTTCCGCATCGGCGGGCCGGCCGCGCTCTACGTCGATGCCGAGTCTCGGGACGATCTGGTGGCCGTGGCCCGCGCGGTACGGACCACGGGGATCCCCTTCGTGGTGATCGGGAAGGGGTCGAACGTCCTGGTGTCCGACCGCGGGTTCGCCGGTGTGGTCGTGCGGCTGGGGCGATCGTTCCGGTGGGTTGCCCGCGACGGCGACCGCCTGTCGGCCGGGGGGGCCATGCCGCTCCCGGCGTTGGCCGGCGTGGCCCTATCCCACTCCCTGGCCGGCCTCGAGTTCGGGGTGGCAATCCCCGCGTCGCTGGGCGGCTCGGTGCGGATGAACGCCGGCGCACACGGCCGCTCACTGGACGAGGTCCTGGAGCGCGTCGAGGTGTTCGACGTCAGCGACGAGCGAACGCGGCACATCCCGGCGGAGCGGGCCGGGTTTCGGTACCGGGGCTCGGACCTGCCGGAACGCGGCGTGGTGGTCTCCGCCACGGTCGGGCTTCACCCGGGGGATCCCGCGGAGATCCGGCGTCTGATGGACGAGGCCCGTGAATGGCGCCGGGCCACCCAGCCGCTGGCCGAGCCCAACTGCGGCAGCGTGTTCACGAACCCCCCCGGCGACCACGCAGCCAGGCTGATCGAGGCGGCCGGGGGCAAGGCGATGTCGGTGGGCGGAGCCCGCGTATCGGAGAAACACGCGAACTTCATCGTGGCCGGCCCCGGCGCCACCGCTCGCGACGTGCATCGCCTCATGACCGAGCTCCGGTCCCGGGTTCGCGATCGGTTCGGCGTGGAGCTCGAGCCGGAGGTCCGCGTCATCGGGGAGGTGGCGTGACCGAACGGATCCAGGGCGCCCTGTTCCGCCGGAACCCCCTCGGCGCCGCGGCCCTCACGCTGGTCGGTCTGGGGCTCGGGGTGTGGGCGGTGATCAACTCACCGATCTTCGGGATCGAACGGATCAGGGTCGAGGGCGCCAGCGCGCTGAGCTCGGACGAGGTGCGGGCGCTGGCCGGGGTCGAGCCGGGGACGAACCTCCTTCGGCTGTCGCTCGATGCCGTGACCGCCTCGCTCCAGCGCAGCCCCTGGGTCCGCGATGCCGCCGCGGATCGCTCCCTCCCGGCCACGCTCGTGCTCCGCGTTGCCGAACGCCGTGCGGTCGGATTGATCGAGGACCCGGCTGGGTCGGTCGTGGTGGCCGAGGACGGGGTGGCGGTGAGCAGGACCTCGGCGGCGCCGCCCGACCTTCCCGGGCTGGGCACGGTGGCCGAGCCGATGGCACCGGGGGAGCGGCTGCGCGGCGTGGCCACGCTCGACCTGGCGGCTTCCATGGAGGACCCCTTGCTGGTCGAGGTGGCCTCCATCGCCGAAGCGGACGGTGAGCTCCTCATCCAGCTGCGAGGAGGCGGACGGGTCGAGTACGGAGCCCTCGAGCAGGTCCCCGCCAAGAACCGGGCGGTCGGGGAGCTCCTGGCCTGGGCGGCCGAGCGCGGGCTGGAGATCGACTACATCGATGTCCGGGTGCCGAGCGCCCCGGCCCTTCGTCCCGCCGGTGCCATCACCACGGGTTGACAGTCCTCAGCCCGGCTGGTAGCGTACCCGACCTGTGGCTGAGGTTTACATAACATTGAAGGTCCAGTTGAGGTTGAGGTTTGCCAAGATGACGGCGTTTCCGCAGGTCGCGGGCCCCCCGGACGCCGGAGGGAGCAGACGGAGGCGACGAGGATGATGCAGGCCCCGCAGAACTACCTGGCGCTGATCAAGGTGGTCGGGATCGGCGGCGGTGGCGTCAACGCCGTCAACCGGATGATCGAGGCCGGCCTCAAGGGCGTGGAGTTCGTGGCGGTGAACACCGACGCCCAGGCCCTGTTGATGTCCGAGGCCGACGTCAAGCTGGACATCGGCCGGGAGACCACCCGCGGCCTGGGGTCGGGCTCCGATCCGGAGATCGGCCGGCGGGCGTCCGAGGAGCATCGGGCCGAGATCGAGGAGATCCTCAAGGGCGCCGACATGGTGTTCGTCACCGCCGGCGAGGGCGGCGGCACCGGGACCGGCGGCGCGCCGGTGGTGGCCGGTGTGGCCCGCGAGCTCGGTGCGCTCACGATCGGCGTTGTCACTCGGCCGTTCTCGTTCGAGGGCCGTCGGCGGGCCACCCAGGCCGAGTCGGGGATCCAGGAGCTGAAGCAAGCCGTTGACACCCTGATCATCGTGCCCAACGACCGGCTCCTCCAGATCTCCGACGACGAGACCTCGATGCTCGACGCGTTCCGGATGGCCGATCAGGTCCTGTACCAGGGCGTCGAGGGGATCACGGCCCTGATCACCACGCCGGGGCTGATCAACCTGGACTTCGCCGACGTCCGCACCGTCCTGCACGACGCCGGCTCCGCCCTCATGGGCGTGGGCGGCGGGACCGGCGAGAACCGGTCGGAGGAGGCCGCGCGGGCCGCGATCTCCTCGCCCCTGCTCGAGGCGTCCATCGAGGGCGCCAAGGGCCTGCTGCTGTCGATCGGCGGCGGGTCCGACCTCACGCTGCACGAGGTCCACCGGGCGGCGGAGGCGATCACCAGGGCCGCCCACCCCGACGCCAACATCATCTTCGGCGCGGTCATCGACGACGCCCTGGCCGACGAGGTCCGCGTGACGGTGATCGCGGCCGGGTTCGATCGGGAGATGGGCCAGGAGTTCCGCCCGCCGCTGCTGGCACAGCGCCCCCGAAAGATGGAGGAACCGGAGGGAGAGGAGGACATCCCGGTTCCCTCGCTCCTGCGCGACGCCGAGGAGGAGGACTTGTTCCAGCCGGCCCCCACGCCGGCCGGCGCCGGGCCGCTCGACGAGAGCGAGGACGACCTGGACATCCCCGACTTCCTGAAATAGCGGGGCCCGCCGCCCCGCGCGAAGACGTGGGGGCGGGGAGGGTCGAACGAGGCGCCCTTCCCCCGCCTCGACCGGAGGCTCTTCCCGTCCCCACCCATCCCGTGGAGCCAGGACGCGCCGACATCGACGTGCTGACGGCACCCGGCCTGGAGCGCCGGGGCGTCCTGGCGGCGTTCACGCAGCGCGCGGGGGGGGAAAGCCCGCCCCCCTTCGAGTCCCTCAACCTCGGGTTCCGGACCGGGGACGATCGGGATCGGGTTCGGCGCAACCGGGGCCGGGCGGTATCGGGCCTGGGCATCGGTCCCTTCGCCGTGGCCAGACAGGTCCACGGAGCTGCGGTCGCCCGGGTGCCGGCCGAGGCCGCCGGTGCCGGCTTCCATGATCCTGCCGCAGCGCTCGGTCCGGCCGACATCCTGGTCACCTCGGCGCGAGGCCTCCCCCTGGCCGTGCTCGTGGCGGACTGTCTGCCGATCGTCCTCGTCTCGGACCACCTGCTGGCCGCGGTGCACGCGGGATGGCGGGGCCTGGCCGCGGGCATCGTGGCCCGGGCTGCGGCCGAGTTCGAGGACCGGTCCGTGGTGTCCGCGGCGATCGGGCCGGCCATCGGCCCGTGCCACTACGAGGTGGGGGACGAGGTGGTGACGGCCGTGGACCGCGGCTCCGGCGGCGGGGCCGTGGTGGAGCGGCGGGATGGATCGACGGCGCTCAACCTGCGAGCCACCGCCGTCCGAGCCCTGGTGGCCGCCGGGATCCGGGACGTCAAGGTGATCGAGCTCTGCACCGCCTGCGAGCCGGGACGCTTCTACTCCCACCGACGGGACGGGACCACCGGTCGCCACGCCATGGTGGCGATGCGGAAGTGAACCCTGAGCCTGGAGCGACCAGCGACAAGGGGAGATCGGTTCTGTCATCTCCTGTCAACGACAGTGATAGACTGGCCCGCCTGAAGCGGTCGATCGCTGCGGTCCGCGAACGCGTGGTCGAGGCTGCCCGGCGGTCGGGCCGGGCCGCCGAGGACGTGCGGCTGATCGGGGTCACGAAGGGGGTGTCCGAGGACGTGGTGGCGAAAGCGGCTCGGGCCGGGCTCGAGGAGTTCGGCGAGAACTACGTCCAGGATCTCCCGGCGAAGCGGGCCGCGGCCCCCGACGCCACGTGGCACTTCGTCGGTCGACTCCAACGGAACAAGGTCCATCGGGTGCTCGAGGCCGCGGACGTCATCCAGACCCTGGAGCCCGGTCCCGCCTCGGACCGGCTGGCCCGCCTGGCGTCCGATCGCCTGGGGACATCGCTCGACTGCCTGATCGAGGTCGACTTCACGGGACGGCGGGTGGGGGCGGTGCCCTGCG
>DASQWG010000050.1:0-2737 GCA_035640375.1 Actinomycetota bacterium | reverse complement strand
TGTCTCGGCGCTACGCCCGCGTCCAGGAGACCGCGAACGCGGCAGCCGCCAGGCTCATCGACGCCTACCTCCAGGAGGGCCTGCTCCAAGCCGAAGTGGCGGAAGCCCGATCCCTCCTCGACAACCGGGCCGACGCGATCTACCGGGCCGGCCCGGCTGCGTTCATGGACGTTCTCCTCGGCTCGACCGACCCCGGCGACTTCCTGGCGCGTCAGAAGATGATCGAGGGCGCGCTGAATCAGGGGGTCGGCGACGCCAGCGAGTCCCTCGGCGCGCTCGACCGTATCGCCGACCTGCGCGCGGAGATCGAGAGCCGCCGCGCGGAGCTCGCGGCCCGCCAGGCCGAGCTCGTCGAGATCCGCACGGTGATGGAGATCCGCCTGGCCGAGGCCGAGGCGGCGGCCCGGGCCGCCGGCCGCGAGATCGACGACATCATGGCGGCTCGTGAGCAGCTGCTCGAAGCCGCCGGTGTGGAGCAGGGCTTCGAGGATCTGATCGCGGTGAACGGCGAGCTCGGGAAACTCCTGGAGTACCTGGGCCCAGACGGCGGCAGGGGCTGCGACATCCCTCCGGACCTCGAGCCGATCGGTCAGGGCTTCACCGGCGAGGCCTCGTTCTACGGCGACGAGTTCGCCGGCAACCCGACCGCGATCGGCCACCCGTTCAACCCCGACCTTTTCACGGCGGCGCACCGCACCCTGCCGCTCCCTTCGTTCCTGCACGTGACGTACCGGCGTCGGTGCGCCACGGTGCTGGTCAACGACCGGGGCCCGTACGTCGACGGACGGGTGCTCGATCTCTCCGAGGCCGCGGCGAAGTACATCGGGCTCCCCGGCGTGGGAATCGTCCACGCCGAGATCCTCCGCCCCGCGTAGCGGCGGGCCGAGCCCACCGGGTAGCCTCGCCCGGCATGGCCGTCCTGGCGATCGATGCGGGCACCACGGGCGTCACCGCGCTGGTGGTCGACGAGGCCGGTCGGGTCCGGGGGCGCGGGTACCGCGAGTTCCCCCAGCGGTTCCCCCGGCCGGGCTGGGTGGAGCACGACCCCGAGGACTGGTGGACCGCCACGCTGGGCTCGACACTGGAAGCGCTGCGGACAGCCGGCGTCCGGGCCTCGGGGCTGGCGGCGGTCGGCATCACCAACCAGCGCGAGACCACGGTGGTGTGGGACCGGGGCACGCTCCGGCCGGTGCACCCCGCGATCGTGTGGCAGGACCGCCGGACGGCCCCGCTGTGCGAGGAGCTGCGGGCCGAGGGATGGGACGATCGGATCGGCGAGCGCACCGGGCTGGTCATCGACCCCTACTTCTCGGGCACCAAGCTGGCCTGGCTGCTCGATCACGTCGAAGGCCTCCGCGAGGGTGCCGCGACCGGACGCCTCGCGTTCGGAACGGTGGACGCCTACCTGGTCGCCCGGCTGACCGGCGGCCGGGCCCACGTGACCGATCACACCAACGCCGCACGCACCCTCGTCTTCGACATCCACCGGCTGGACTGGGACGACGAGCTGCTGGAACGATTGGGGATCCCCCGATCCCTGCTGCCGGATGTGCAGCCGTCCAGCGGCTCGTTCGGCATCACCGACCCCGAGTCGTTCCTCGGCGCGACGGTGCCGGTCGCGGGGATCGCCGGAGACCAGCAGGCGGCGCTGGTCGGCCAGGCCTGCTTCGAGCCCGGGGACGCCAAGAACACCTACGGCACCGGATCGTTCGTCCTGCTGAACACGGGCCGGGAGGCGCGGCGGGCCGAGGGCCTGCTCACCACGGTGGCGTACTCGGACGCCGAAGGGGTTCGGTACGCGCTGGAGGGGTCGATCTTCGTCACCGGTGCGGCGATCCAGTGGCTTCGGGACGGGCTCGGGGTGCTCGACTCGTCCGACGAGGCCGGGCCGCTGGCCCGATCGGTGCCCGACGCCGGGGGCGTCTACTTCGTCCCCGCGCTGGCCGGTCTGGGGGCGCCGTGGTGGGACCCGTACGCCCGGGGCACGATCGTGGGGATCACCCGAGGGACCAACCGCGCGCATCTCGTCCGGGCTGCCGTGGAGGCCATGGCCTATCAGACCCGCGACGTCGTCGACGCCATGGCCGGAGTGGCCCGCCTCACCTCGCTCCGGGTGGACGGCGGGGCCAGCGCCATGGACGTGCTGTGCCAGATCCAGGCCGACCTCCTCGGCGTACCGGTCCTCCGGCCCGTGGTGCAGGAGACCACGGCGATGGGCGCGGCGTTCCTGGCCGGGCTCGGCGTGGGCGTGTGGTCGTCGAGGGAGGAGGCCGCCGGCGCCTGGACCCTGGACCGCGAGTTCCTGCCTCGTGACCGGGACGAGGCCGAACGGCGGTACTCGGGCTGGCGCCGAGCCGTGGAGCGAGCCCGGGGTTGGGAGGCCTAGCCGGAACGAGCCGCGGGCTCCGGGACCCGGGGGGCCGGCTCCGCGATCCGGGCTTTGACGGACGAGGCGTACTCGTCGACGTACTCCTGGCCCGAGAGCATCATGATCTCGTACATGATCTCGTCGGTGACCGACCGGAGGACGAACCGGTCACGCGCACGATCGTAGTAGCGCTCGAACGACAGCGGTTTGCCGAACTCAACCACGACCCTCCCCGACAACCGCGGGACCTTGGCATCGAGCGGCATGACGTCCCGGGTGCCCCGGATCGACACGGGGATCACCGGCACGCGGGCCTCCAGCGCCATCCTGGCCACGCCGGTCTTCCCGCGGTACAGGCGGCCGTCGGGG
>DASQWG010000049.1:0-3414 GCA_035640375.1 Actinomycetota bacterium | reverse complement strand
CTTTGAGGCCCTCCGGGTAGAACGGCCCGATCCACTCCGGGTACGCGAACCCGGAGGTGCCGACGTACAGGGAGCCGACCATCGAATCGATTGTCGCACTTCGTCCGGTGTGCCTGGTGTGCCCAGCGTGGCCGGTGGGACGCACGGGGCGGAACCGTCTCTGCTACGATGCGACCAGCGTGGCCCAGAGGTCGTTCCGTGAGGCTCGATTCGTGACCGTGAACGAGGTCGCCCAGCTGATGCGCGTGTCCAAGATGACCGTGTACCGACTGATCAATCAAGGAGAGCTTCCCGCCGTGCGCATCGGCCGCGGCTACCGCATCCGCGAGGAGGACGTGCACCGCTACCTGGACTCCAGGTATACCGAGGCCGGGTGAGGCCCGGCCGGGCACGAGCCGAGCCGACGGACGGTGATCGCCGTTCGAGAGGCCCGGGATGGATCCATACGACGAGGTCGTCGCGCGGGACGTGGCCCGGCGCGGCGTCACCATGTTGGTCGGTGGGCTCGACACCGGCAAGAGCAGCCTGGCCAGGCGGATCGCCGAGGCCGGCGTCGATGGCGGGATCACGGTCGGGCTCCTCGACGCCGACGTCGGCCAGAGCACGATCGGCCCGCCCACCACCGTGGGGCTGCGGCTGTGCCGGTCCCGAGCCGACCTCGAGCCGGACGCCCTGGCCCGGGCCGACCACCTCGCGTTCGTCGGCTCGACCTCCCCCCAGGGCCATCTCCTCCCGCTGGTGGCGGGGGCCCGGCTGCTGCTCGACCGGGCCAGGGCGGCCGGGGCCGACCTCGTCGTGGTGGACACGACCGGTCTCGTCTCGGGCGTGTACGGCCAGATCCTGAAGTTCAACAAGGTCGGCGTCCTCCAGCCCGACCTGGTGATCGGCCTGGCTCGGGGGCAGGAGCTGGAGCCGGTGCTGGGCGTGCTTCGCCGGTTCTACCCGGCCGACGTGGTGTCGCTCGACGTTCATGCCGAGGTGGTTCCCACTTCGGTGGAGCGGCGGGCCCAGACCAGAGAGGACTCCATGCGCCGGTACTTCGCGGAGCCGCTGCAGCGATGGCGGGTCCGCCCCACCGTGTTCATGCCGGCCCTTCCGGCCCTGTTCGATCTGGCTTCACTGGATCACATCGTGGTGGGGCTTTCGGATGGCAAGGGGCAGTGCATCGGCCTCGGCTACCTCGAGCACGTGGCGGATGAGGGGGCCCTCCGCCTGATCTCGCCGGTCGCGGAAGCCCCCAAAGCGCTTATCCTAGGGTCGGTGCGGCTCGAGGACGGGTTCCGGGCCCGCCGGGTGGACCTGCGAAACCTGTTCGGATCCGACTGAGAGGACTCGCATGCCGTCGGTCATCAAGAAGCGACGAAAGAAGATGCGCAAGAAGAAGCACAAGAAGCTTCTGAAGAAGACGCGCTGGCAGCGCCGGCAGCGCGGCAAGTAGCGGGATGGGCCGGAGCGCTCCGAGCCGGCCCGTTCTGTTCCTCTCCGACTTCGGCCTCGACGACGAGTACGTCGGGATCTGCCACGCGGTGATCGCCCGGCTGGCTCCGGGCGTCCCCGTGATCGACCTCACCCACGGCATCCCGCCCCAGGACGTCATGGCCGGGGCGGTGGCGCTGGCCGGCGCCATCCCATACGCCCCGCCGGAGGCCGTGATCCTCGCGGTGGTCGACCCGGGCGTGGGCACGGAGCGGCGCGGCGTGGCCGTGGAGGCCGGCGGACTCACGCTGGTCGCACCGGACAACGGCCTCATCGGTCTGGCGTTGATGGCGCTGGGCGGGGCCGAGCGCGCGGTGGTGCTGGACCCCGACCGGGTCTCCCCGTGGCCGGTGTCGTCCACGTTCCATGCCCGTGACGTGTTCTCGCCCGCGGCGGCCCGGCTGGCCTCGGGCGGGTCGCTGGGGGACCTCGGCGAGGGCGTCGACGTCGGCGACCTGAGCGAGCTGATGGTCGGCGGGCCGCTGGTCGAGCCCGGCCGGATCTCCACCACGGTGATCGGGGTAGACCGCTTCGGGAACCTTCGGCTCGGTGCCTCCCTGGTCGACCTCCGGGAGGCCGGGCTGGCCGACGAGCCGGTCGTGGCGCTGGAGCGGGATCCGGAGGCGATCAGCCTTCGGCGTGTCTCCACCTTCGGGGATCTGGGCCGGGACGAGCTCGGGGTCCTGATCGACTCGGCCGGCTGGGTAGCCGTGGTGTGCAACAGGGGGAGTGCGGCCGAGCGGCTGGTCCTGGACCGCGGCGACCGGGCGGTGGTCGCTCGGAAGGGGGTAGGGTAGAGCCCCGTGGGACCGCGCGTCCTCATCACGGGGATCTCAGGGCACCTGGCCGGCCGGCTGGCCCGTGCCCTGGAGCAGGATCCCGGGGTCGAGTACGTGGTCGGGGTCGGCCTCGAGGAACCATCGATGGATCTCGAGCGGACCGAGTTCGTCCGCGCCGACATCCGGAACCCCCTCACGGTGAAGGTCCTCCAGACCACCGAGGTCGACACGGTCGTGCACCTGCACATCCTGGCCACGCCCGCTGGCGCGGGCGGCCGGACCCAGATGAAGGAGATCAACGTCATCGGGACGATGCAGCTGCTGGGGGCGTGCCAGCGGGCCGAGCGCGTGCGGAAGGTCGTCATGAAGTCCACCACGGCGGTGTACGGGGCCGATCCGCGGGACCCGGCCCTGTTCACCGAGGAGATGGCCTCCCGCTCCGAGCCCAGGCACGGGTACACGAAGGACGCCGTTGAGGTGGAGCGGTACGCTCGGAGTTTCGGTCGGCGGCGTCCCGACGTCACCGTGACGCTGCTTCGGTTCGCCAACTTCATCGGGCCCGACATCGACACGCCCCTGACCCGGTACTTCACCCTGCCCATCGTGCCGACGGCGATGGGGTTCGATCCTCGGCTCCAGTTCGTGCACGAGGACGACGCCGTCGACATCCTCCGGCGGGCCATCCGCGAGGATCACCGGGGCGTATACAACGTCGCCGGTGACGGGGTGGTCCTGCTGTCCCAGGCGCTGCGGCTGCTGGGGCGGCCACGGGTCCCCGTGATCGTCCCGCTGGTGGCCCCGATGGCCTCGGTGGTGCGCCGGCTCCGCGTCGTCGACTTCGCTACCGACCAGCTCCGGTACCTCCTGTACGGCCGGGTGGTCGACAACGCCAGGATGAAGGAGCGGTTCGGGATGGAGCCGCAGTTCTCCTCGAAGGCCGCGCTGATGGACTTCGCGCGGGGGCGGCAGATGCGCCGGCTGATCTCCGAGCGCCGGCTCGAGGACTGGGAGCGAGATTTGACCGCGTTCCTCCGGAAGAAGAACCAGGAGCGGTTCGAGCAGGCGGGGAGGCAGTAGCGGTGGCCGAGGTCATCCCCCTCCGCGAAGAGGAACGGCCCGACCGGTGTCGGGCGGTCACCGCGGCGGGCCGCCGATGCCG
>DASQWG010000048.1:0-3697 GCA_035640375.1 Actinomycetota bacterium | reverse complement strand
CGCGGAAGTACTTCTGGGCCACGATGTTCGTGGCGTTCTGGGACCACGTCTTGGGGAACTCGACATCGCGCTGCTCGAAGGCGTTGCCGCCCTCTTTGAAGTTGGGGATGACGGCGTCGCGGGTCTCCCACTCGACCTCGTCGAACGGGTGCGTTCCCTCGGCGGTGAAGGACCGCTTGAAGGTGAGACCCGTGGTCCGGACATCGTGTTCCCTGGTGGCCACCGTCAGACCTCCTCTCAGGGGAAGAGCGACAAGAAACTACAGCCCTGTGATTCTCCTCCCCAGGCAGCCCTGGTGTCAAGGCGCTCTCGGGAGATTGTCGCACTATCTTGCGGTTCCGCCGACCGGGCACCGCAACATCTTGTGGTTGTGGACCGGATCGCTCAGCGCCGGCGACGGGTGCGCTTCGGCTCCCGTTTCTGGAGCATCAGCCCCAGTTCGCGCTCGAAGTCGGTGACCTCCTGGAAGTCCTTGTACACCGATGCGAACCGCAGGTAGGCCACTTCGTCGAGCGCTCGCAGCTCCGCGAGGACCTGGAGACCGAGCTCCTGGGAGGTCACCTCGGGGCCCGACCGGCGGAGGGTCTCCTCGACCCGGTCGGCGAGGGCGGCCACCTGCTCCTCGGTGACCGGGCGGTTCTTGATGGACTTGCGCACGCCATCGACGAGCTTCTGCCGGTCGTACGGCTCCTTCGATCCGTCGCGCTTGATGACCCGCAGGAAGGCGCTCTGGCCGCGCTCGAACGTGGTGAACCGCCGGCCGCACGAGGCACACTGACGACGGCGGCGGATCGCCGTGCCGTCCTCGGCCGGCCTGGAGTCAACGACCCTCGAGTCCGGGGCCCCGCACCACGGGCACCGCATGACGCCCTCCTTCCTCGGGCGCAACATCTTGGACCCGAGGCCAACCCACCGCAACATGTGGTGGTGCCATAATCCGGGCCATGCCCCTCGACGTCGAGCTGGCGCTCCGGCTGCTCGGGGCCGCCCTGGTCGGCGCGCTGATCGGCTTCGAGCGAGAGCTTCGGGACCAGCCGGCCGGCTTCCGGACGCACATCCTGGTGGCCCTGGGGTCCTGCGTGTTCACGGTGATCTCGGCCTACGGCTTCGGCGCCCTCGCCGGGGAGCGAGGGTACGTCCGGGTCGACCCGAGCCGGATCGCCGCCCAGATCGTCACGGGTATCGGCTTCCTCGGCGCCGGGGTGATCTTCCGGCAGGGGCTCACGGTCCGCGGGCTGACCACCGCGGCCAGTCTGTGGGTGACCGCCGCGCTCGGGATGGCGGTAGGAGCCGGCGCCTACATCGTCGCGGGGGCGGGGGCGGCGGTGGCCCTCCTGACGATCGCGGCCCTCCGACCGGTCCGCCGGGCCGTGCGGGGCCTGCGCAGGGAGCAGGAGGAGCTGATCCTCGAGGTGCAGCCGGAGACCCCTCTCGACCAGCTCATGAAGGAGCTGGGGGCCGCGGGGATCCGGGTTGACCACCTCCGGGTCGCGGACGAGGGCGAGGATCGCACCGAGCTGGTGCTCTCGGTCCGGATCCCGCCGGAGACCTCGACCGAGGAGGTCATGGTCATGATCCGAGGGATGGGGGGCGTCCGCGGAGTCGAGTGGAGCCGGTAACCGAGGCCGGCCGCCCCGGGTGAGGGCGGCCGGCCGTCGATCTATGCGCCGGGGGGGACGGTCCGGATCGAGTCACACCCGAAGAAGGAGTGGACCCCGCCGCTCCCGTCGACCCAATCACCCTTCACGCACGCCACGGTGTCGCCGGGCTCGAGGCCCGTCTCGTTGGCCCGGAAGTGCAGGACCATATCAAGGTCCCCGTCCATGGTCACCTCGTCGAGCTCGAATGCATCCTCGATGTGCCCTCGACGGTGGAACTCGAACGCGCCGCCGGTCTCCGCGAACACCTCGTCGGCCGGCCCGAACCGCACGCTGAGCGGGTCGATCGACGTGGCGTCGAAGGCCACGGGCAGCCCGGCCTCACCGGACGCGGTGGTCAGGATGGCCACCGGGATCGCGCCCCTGTTCCCCACGTTCACCGAGTTCGGGAAGCTGCCCGGCTTGATGTTGATGAGCACCGGGACCACGCACTCGATCTCCAGGACCACCTCGGCCTCGTTGTTCGCTGGGTTCGGATCGGTGTCGGCCGCGTTCGCCGGCGCGATGACGTTGGTAAACGTGAAGGTGTGCGAGCTCGGCTCCTGGCAGCTCACCGTGAACTCCTCCTCCACTTCTCGAAGCTCGCCCGCCTCCAGGGCCGGCTCCGACAGCACGAGGTTGGTAGGGGTGACCGTGGCCCCCGGGCTGGCCGACGCCGTCAGGGTGAGCTCGGCGTCGATCGGTGACGAGGGCCCGTTGTTGGTGATGACCTTGCGGAAGGTGATCGTCGCGTCGTCTCCCACCAGGACCTCGGTGGGGGGATCGATGGCCTCGAACGAGACGATCTCGAGGTCGGCCTCCGCCACCACGGCGGTGGTCTCGGAGTCGGAGTTGTCGGTCGCGTCGGGGTCCGGAAGATCCGAGGTGACCGAGGCCGTGTTCGTGATCGTGGTCGGTCCTCCCGAGTCGAAGACCAAGTCCGCGTCCACGAGGACGGTGATCGTGAAGCTCGTCGACCCCCCGCTCGGGATGGTGCCGAGCGTGCACGTCAGCGTGCCGGTGGGCGCCTCGACACAGGAGGCGGTGGAGCTCACGAAGGTCACGTCGGCCGGCAGGATATCGGTGACGACCACATTGGTAGCCGCGTCGGGACCGCCGTTCGCCACCGTGATCGTGTACTGGAGCTGGGCTCCAGCCGCCACCGGATCCGGCGAATCGCTCTTCGTGATCGACAGATCAGCGGCGAAGGGGAGGATCCGGGCCGTGTAGATGTCCATGGTGGCCAGGGCCCCGGCCGGGTTGTCGCCGGTGCTGTTCGAGTTGTCGGCCCACGCAGGGTGGGCCACCCCGCCTTCGAAGGCCAGGGCCGTGTAGTCCCCATAGTCGAGGTCGGCGCAGCAGGCGGCGGGCGGCTGGGCGCCATCCTCGTCGGACGTGCCGGCGCTGACCCGGACGTTGGGAAGGAACGTGGCGCCACCATCAACGCTGAACGTCGCCCAGAGCTGAGCGTCGTTGTTGGCGGTCCCGTCGACGTCGTTGGCGTTGGGGCCCGACCCATCGTCCAGGCGCGAGTCGTGCCACGAGAACGCGATATCCCCCGAGCTCTGGTCAACGGCGATGCGTGGGAGGAACTGGCTGCGGGTGGTGGCGTCATCGTTGACCTGCGCGGGAGCCGACCACGTCGTCCCATCGTTGTCCGAGAACCGGAGGAAGATGTCCATGTCGTTGCTCTCGTCGGGCGCCTCGTCCGTGTACACGAGGTAGACCCGACCGTCCTGCGCCCCGCCCGAGCGGTCGTACGCCAGCCCGGCCTCGGCATCCACGGAGCGTTCCGGCTGTGCCGGGATGAAGTCGAACCCGCCCACGTTCGTGGTCGTGGCCGTCACCGCTGCTGCGAACCCTCCCGCGCCCACGCCGTCGGCGTCGAGGTTCGTGAAGATCGTGGCCGGTCCCTGGCCGCCCGATGGGATCTGATAGGTCACCAGGACCTCGCCGCCGGGTCCGATGGCGATGTCGCCGAAGTTCCCTCCAGCAGAGCCGGGCGCGGTCTGGGGCGCACTGAACGCCCCCACCGTGCCCAGCCCGGTGGCGGTGGCGCC
>DASQWG010000047.1:0-2537 GCA_035640375.1 Actinomycetota bacterium | reverse complement strand
TGACCCGCCGTGTCAACCTCGGGCGCGGTCCGTGCGTCTTTGAGGTGATCGAAGGAGCAGCGAGCTGGACGAGACGGCGATCCGAGGGTTCCTGAGGGATGAATACCCGAAGCTCGTGGGGGCGGTCGGCCTCGCCTGCGGGAGCTCGGCGACGGCGGAGGACGCGGTGCAGGAGGCGTTGGCCAGGGCCTGGGAGCGCTCCGAGCGAGGCGAGCGGATCGAGTCCCTTCGGGCATGGGTGGCGGTGGTGGCCATGAACCTCAGCCGGAGCAGGTGGCGGCGGGTCCGGGCTGAACGGCGGGCCCTGGCAGCGTCCGTGCCGGTGGAGGTCCGGGCGACCGACGACGAGGAGGTTCTGGACGTCCGTCGGGCCCTCCGTGACCTCCCGCCTCGCCAGCGGGAGGCGACCGTCCTGCGCTACTACCTCGGCCTCGACGTCGAGGAGGTGGCGCGGGCCATGGGGATCAGCGTGGGAACCGTGAAGACCTCGTTGCATCGATCTCGCGGCGCGCTGGCCCGTTCGCTGCGACAGCCGGAGGAGGCACCGGACCGTGGACGTTGACGATCGGATCAGGACGGCCCTGGGCCGTGCGGCCCCGGAGCGGCCGGCGACTGGGGAGGTCTTCGAGCACGTGGCGGCCCGGAAGGCCCGCCGCCGGATCGTCCGCCGGCTCGGCCCTCCGGCCCTCGCCGTCGCTGTGGTGGCCGCCTCGGCCGGAGGCTATGTGGTGCTGGGACGCTTCTTCGCTGGGCCCGAGGAGATTCGGCCCGGTGTGGCGTCACCGGTCCCGCCGCCCTCGTCCGACCTCGAGTGCCCCGGGCCGGTTCCGTTCGAGCCCGGCTATCTCCCCCCGGGGTTCGATCCCGAGCCCGTGGCGGGCCCGGCCCCCGGCGCCCCACCGGCCGAGGAAGGCCAGCAGGTGATCCACTACACGGACGGACGGCGCTCGTTCGAGGTCCGCCGGCCCGGCACCCTGTTCGTGGAGCTGGCCCAGGAGGACGACGCGCCCACGATCCGGGTGCTGGGGACGCGCACGGCCGACTTCGGGCCGGTGGAGCCGGGCGGCGACCGGTACATCGTCCAGTTCCTCCACCCGAAGGGTTCCTCGTTCGAGGACCGCTGCGCGCTGTTCTCGCTGAACGAGGAGGGCCTCGAGCTGGACGAGCTCCTCCGCGTGGCCGAGGGGCTGCGCCCGATCACCGCCACGCTCTCACGGTGTCCGAGTCTGGATGGTTCGATGCCGCGGCCACCGGACGCCTCCGCTCAGGCCGTCGACGTCGCCGTCCGCTTCACCACCGCGCTGCGGTCCGGCGACGAGGCCACGGCCGCGGCGCTGCTGGACCCTGCCGGCGAGGGCGTCGACGACATCATCGGGTCGCGTGGCCCGATCCCGGCGAGGGCCGTAGCCGACGGTCCCGTCGAGGGCTACGGCTTCGTCGAGCGCGACTGCGGGACCGACGTCGCCGACCGCTCCTGGTTCGTCATCGTCGATGACGGGTCGGACAGCGCCAGCCTCGATACCACGCTCCTCCTGATCCGGCGAGACGACGGCTGGAGGATCTGGGGCGCCTACTGATTCGCCGGCGAGCTACTCCTCGTCGGCGCCGAGGCGGATGGTCTCCTCGACCTCGAGGGCGCGGGCCGGATCCACGCCGGCCAGTCGCGCCGACGCCTCGCCCTCCGGCGACAGCCCCCGCGAGGTGTCGAGGGTCCGGGCCAGGGCCTCGTCCTGGGCCTGGAGCTGGTCGGGGTCCACGTGCTGGTACTGGAGCACGCCGAGGTCCCGGTACGCCTTCTGCACCTTGGGGCCCCACAGCCCGATGTCCTTCACGGTCGGGACGATGCGCGAGAACAGCATGGCGCGGAACTCTCGGGTCATCGCCGACTCCTCGACGTACCGCATGCACCGCTCCACGTCGAGACCGAGGCGCTCCCACACCTCCTGGGCCATGAACCGGTTCCGCATCAGATTGCAGGCCTCGACCACGAACTCCTCCCGCTCGTCGCGCTCCGCCTGGGTGAGCTGCGGATAGTGATCGCGGAGGGCCAGCCGACCGAACGCCACGTGCCGGGCCTCGTCCTGCATCACGTATGTGTTGATGGCCGTGGACAGCGGCTCCTCGGTGAAGTCCCGGATCAGGGCGAACGCGGCCAGGGCCAGGCCCTCGATGATCACCTGCATCCCGAGGTACGTCATGTCCCACCGCTGGTCGGCGATGACCTGGTTGAGCAGCGCCTTCAGGTCGGGATTGATCGGGTAGGCCAGCTCGAGCTTGTCCTGAACGTACCGTCCGTACATCTCGACGTGCCGGGCCTCGTCCATCACCTGGGTGGCCGCGTAGAACTTCGAGTCGAGGTCGGGAACCGTCTGCACGACCTTCGACGCGCAGATCAGCGCTCCCTGCTCACCATGGAGGAACTGGGAGTTCATCCAGGCCACGATGTGGTGGCGGACGTCGGCTCGCTCCTCCTCGGTCATCCGTTCCCACATGTCCGAGCCGAAGATCGGGATGGTGTAGTCGGGCCCGTTGGCGGG
>DASQWG010000046.1:0-4783 GCA_035640375.1 Actinomycetota bacterium | reverse complement strand
CCCCCGCCGCTCGGCCTCACTGGTGTACGCGGCCTCGACGTCCGTGAAGTAGGAGATGCGACCGCGGGTGGAGAGGAGGGCGAACCGCTCGTACTCCTGCGCCTCGAGATGGGTGAACAGGTCCCGGACGGCCTGCGCGTGGTCGTTGTCGACCCACGAGAGGGCGGGATCGGGGAGGTATCGCCCGATCGTGACCACCGGGACCCCGGCCTCCAACAGCGCAGGGATCACCGGGTCCGAGGACTCGGGGTCGGCCGCGATCACCCCATCCACCCTGCGGGTTCGGAGCAGCTCCCGGACGGGGCCTGGATCGTCGGCATCGGAGGGGATCAGCAAGAACCCGTACCCCGACTCGGCGGCGGCGGCGGAGAGCCCCTGGAGGAGCGGTGGGAAGTACGGGTTGAGGACGAACGAGTCGCCAGAGAACGGGACGTGCAGGCCGAACGTCATGGTCCGCCCCGTGGCCAGGCCTCTGGCCGTTCGGTTGGGGCGGTACTCGAGGGCCTCGGCGGCCCGGAGGACCTTCTGCCGGGTGTCGGGGGCCACCGGGCGCTTCCCCGAGAACACGTGGGAGACGGTGGTGATCGATACCCCGGCCCGACGGGCGACGTCGTGGATCCCGGTCATCGGCGATCCTTCGATGCGCATCATGCCAGCCCCCGCGGTCCATGGCGATTTGACGGCAAAACGCTTTGTCCGTAGCGTCGTGACGTGGCTGCCCGCGCGGAGCGGATCCGGGGCCGGACGACGTCACGCGTCGGCGGGGCCGGGCACCGGTGACCTTCTCGGTCGTGGCCGCCGATCCGGGGGCCGGCGAGGTTGGAGTGGCGGTCCAGTCGAGGTTTCTGGCGGTGGGCGCCCCTTGGGCCCGGGGCGGGGTCGGTGCGGTGGCCACCCAGGCCCTCGCCGACGTCTCGCTGGGGCCCCGAGGCCTCGACGTCCTGGCCGAGGGGGTCGAGCCGGCGGATGCCCTGGAGAGGCTCCTGGCGAGCGACCCGCAGCGCGACACCCGACAGGTGGGCCTGATCGACGCACGGGGGCGGGCGGCCTCGTTCACCGGTGCGGACTGCTTCGAGCTCGCGTCCTCGGTGGTGGGCGAGGGGTTCGCGTGCCAGGGCAACATCATTGCGACGGACCGGGTGGTGCCGGCCATGGCCGAGGCGTTTGGTACGGCCACCGGCTCCCTGGCCGAGCGGATGCTGGAGGCGCTCCGCGTCGCCCAGCGCGAGGGCGGTGACCGCCGAGGGCAGGAGTCGGCCGCGATCCTGGTGGCGAAGCCCGGTGGGGGGTACGGAGGGAACCACGACCGGTACATCGATCTCCGGGTCGACCACCACCGCGAGCCGATCGCGGAGCTGACCCGGCTCTTCGACCTCCACCGCCTCTACCTCCAGCGGCCGTCCGAAGAGGACGTGATGGATGCGAGCCCGGCCCTCGAAGCCGAGATCGGGGACCACCTCCACATGCTTGGGAAACGCGCGGCCGACCAGGACGTGTGGGACGCGCTGTTCGACTACATGGCGTGGGAGAACCTCGAGGAGCGGTGGGTGGGGAGGGGGCAAGTCGACTCGAGGGTCCTGGAGTACCTGCGACGGCACGCACAAAGGAAGGGCGGGCCGTGACCGAGCCGAACGGTGAGCGAGCCGCCTCGGGCTGACGACTTCAAACGAGCGGTGCGCGTAGGGGCGACCCCTCGTACGATGTGCGCCGGTGCGCGTCGTCGGCGGGCTGATCGCCCTGACCCTGGCGCTGTTCCTGTGGGCGGTCACGGCCACGGTGCTCGGCGTCGTGGACTTCGACGGCCCGGTGGCGGCGTTCGATTCCTGGATCGGGTCGCCCAGCGCCGCCGTGTGGGTCGCCATCGCCGTGCTCACGCTGATCGTGGTCACGGCGCTCGCCTACGTCGCAGGGGCCCTCACCACCGTGGCGCTGATGCGGCTCCCCCCGGCCGCCGCGGCGCTGCCCCTCGACCGGCGCGAGTCGCTCGCCGGGGGGCTGCTGACCGGCCTCGCCGCGGGCGTCAACTTCGGGCTGTGGGCGCTGCTACCGTTCGGCATCCCCATCGGCATCGTGGTGGGGACGATCACCTTCCTGGCCGTGTTCCCGTCGGTGGCGAGGAACCGGCGGTTCCAGGCCGTCCTGGGCTGGTCGAGCTGGATCATGCCGTACTCGTGGCTGGCCACGGTGCCCGGGCTGCTGCTGTTCCTGGTCAACCTTCCGTTCGCCCTGCGTTCGCTGGGACGAGGCGCGGTGCGACTGGACAGGACGACCGGAACGGTGGAGACCACCGGAGGGATCGTCGGCATCACGGGCTTCGTCGGCGGAGGGTTCAACCTCGGAAACTTCACGTTCCTTTCCCCCCGCCCCGGCGTGGGCTTGGGCGTCCAGACCCCTTTCGCGGTGTCCGGCCTGTCGGCGCACGAGACCGGACATAGCCTCGCCGTGGCCGCGCTCGGGGGGATCTTCCACTGGATCAACGCCGTGGACGAGAACGTGCCGCCGCTGCGCAGGAAACGGGCGGCCTACGGCGAGCTCATCGCCGAGAGCCACTTCCCGGGCCCGCTCCCACGCCGCCACGTCCCGATGTGGTCCTGAGCTGCGGGATCCCATACTGGGGCCGTGCGGGTGGCGCTCACCTTCGACGCGGAGCATCCCGACCGGCCGGTGGCTCGCCCGGGGGTGGCCGAGGAGGTACTGACGCTGCTGGAGGACCGAGGGGTCCGGGCCACGTTCTTCCTTCAGGGCCGCTGGGCCGAGGCGAACCCGGACACCGCGGCTCGGATCGCCCGGGCCGGCCACCTCGTGGGCAGCCACTCGCACTTCCATGCCCGGATGCCCCTGCTCACCGACGAGGGGCTACGGGCCGACATCGTCCAGGCGGACCGGGCCATCCGAGCGGCCACGGGCGTCTCCCCGAAGCCGTGGTTCCGGTGCCCGTGGGGCCACGGCGCCGGCGACCCCAGGGTGGTCATGGCGCTCCGTCGCCAGCGGTATCAGCACGTCGGCTGGGACGTGGTGGGCGAGGATTGGGAGCCGTCGCGGACGGCCGATGACCTGGTGCGCGATGTGGTCGGAGGGGTCCGGGGCTTCGGCCATGGCGCGGTGGTCCTCCTCCACGCCTGGCCGGCCACCACCCTCGAGGCCCTGCCCCGGATCCTCGACGCGCTACAGGCCGACCGGGCCGACCCGGTCACGGTCGCCGACCTGGCGGACCGGGACCTGTCCGCATCGGCCGACCCGGCTACCGCGGCCGAGAACCCGGTCTGAGCCTTAGCCCCGAAGGCGGGCCAGCCGGCGGTCGGGATCGCCGAGGGCCCGGGCCCGGCGTCGGATCCCCGCCCAGGGATCGCCGCGACGGGCCAGGCGGCGTGGAAGCGAGGCCATGGTGAAGGTGCGAGGCTCCACGCGGGAAAGCTCGGCCCACTCGATCGGCACGGCCACGGGCGCGCCGGGGAACGCCCGGACGGCGTACGGCGGGATCACCGTGGCCCCGTACCCGTTGCGCATCACGTCGAGGAACACGAGGTCGCCTCTGTTGGCCTTGCGAAACTCGGTGGTGAACACGTCGGGGTATCGTTCCACGGCGACCTCGGCCAGCCCCTCGGCGAACCATCGGACGGCCCCATGGTCGGCGCTCCGGTCGATCGGCGCCGCGACGTGGTAGCCCTTCGAGCCCGATGTCTTGACGAACGGGGCCAACCCGGCCTCCTCGAGGAGTTCTCGGACGGCCCTGGCCCCTCGGCGCAGCATGGGCAGGTCCTCGACCGAGGGATCGAGGTCGAACACGAGGAGGTCGGGGTGGTCCGGGCGGTCGCCACGGGACAGCCACGTGTGAGGTTCGATGCAGGCCTGGTTGGCCAGGAACGCCAGCATCGCCGCTTCCCCGATCACCGCGTATTCGTGTGGGCCCTTCGACGTCCGCACCTCGACATGAGGGATCCAGTCGGGGAACCAGTCCGGAACCCGCTTCTGGTAGAACACCTGGCCCTCGATGCCCTCGGGATAGCGCTTCATCGACACCGGGCGGCCCTTGACGTGGGGAAGCATCACCTGCGCAACCCGCACGTAGTGTTCGACGAGGTCGGCCTTGGTGATGCCGTCGTCCGGGAACAGCACCTTGTCGGGCCGCGAAACCGTGATGGTGCGCCGGCCCACCCGCACCCGCAGCGGTTCGCTCACCGAGTCGCCTCGGGCCGCTCCCGCACCACCTCACGAGCGTCCTTGTCGCGTCGCAGCCCCAGGAACCGCGGGTGACGGAGTCGACCGTCACGGGTCCATTCGGCGAACCCGATCTGCGCGACCAGACTCGGCTTCGCCCAGTGGACGTCGCGCTCGGGGAGCAGCCCGCGGTGGACGGTGAACGGCGACGAGGCCCGTTCGAGTCGATCCAGCTCGCCCCGGAGCTCCTGGAGCAGCTCCTGGTTGAAGCCGGTTCCCACCTTCCCCGCGTACACCAGGTCCCCGTCCTCGTAGTACCCGACCAGCAGCGCCCCGAGCCCGGTCCGGGATCCCTTCGGCTCGGTGAACCCGCCGATCACCAGCTCCTGGTCCAGCACGCACTTCAGCTTCAGCCAGTCGCCGGACCGGCTTGGCGTGTAGGGCGCGGAGCCTCGCTTGGCGATGATTCCCTCCCAGCCCTTCTCGCAGGCCTCCCGGTGGTACCGTTCGCCGTGCTCGCGGCGGTGGGGCAGGTACCGGATCGAGCCGTCGAACCGAAGGGCCTCGCGGAGCAGCGCTTTCCTGCGGCGGACCGGCAGGCGGGTCAGGTCATGGCCCTCGAGAT
>DASQWG010000045.1:0-6905 GCA_035640375.1 Actinomycetota bacterium | reverse complement strand
GACCATGCTGATGACCCAGCACGACGAGCGGCTCCAGATCGCCGTGGTCGAGGACCGCGAGCTGGTCGAGCACTACGTCACCAGAACGGGAGCCCGATCGATGGTCGGCAACATCTACCTGGGGAGGGTCCAGAACGTGCTCCCGGGGATGGAAGCCGCATTCGTCGACGTGGGCCGGGGCCGCAACGCGGTCCTGTACGCCGGCGAGGTGTCCTACGACGAAGACGTCGAACAGGGGGACCGCCGCATCGAGCAGGCCCTCAAGCCGGGGCAGTCCGTGATCGTCCAGGTGACCAAGGAGCCGCTGCGAGGCAAGGGCGCGCGCCTGACGGCGCAGATCAGCCTGCCGGGCCGGTACTTGGTATACGTGCCGGATGGCGGGGCCTCGGGGATCAGCAGGCGGGTGTCCGACGCCGAACGCGAACGGCTCCGGAAGATCCTGAAGAAGGTCCGTCCCTCCGAGGCCGGCGTGATCGTGCGCACCGCGGCCGAGGGGGCCAGCGAGGAGGACCTCGCCGCCGATCTCGACCGGCTCAAGAAGATCTGGGAGCAGGTCCGGCGGAAGGGCCGGCGTGGCCGGGCCCCCAAGGCCCTGTACGAGGAGCCCGATCTGGTGGAGCGAGTGGTCCGGGACGTGTTTTCCCCGGCGGAGTTCCGCGAGATCGTCACGGACTCACGCGAGGTCTTCGAGCAGGTGTCCGTGTACCTGCGAGACGTGGCTCCCGAACTGGTCGGCCGGCTCCGTCTTCACGAGGGGCCCCTGCCCCTGTTCGAGGAGTTCCACATCGCCGAGCAGATCCACAAGGCCTTGGAGCGGAAGGTGTGGCTGCCCTCGGGCGGCTATCTGATCATCGACCGGACCGAGGCCATGACGGTGATCGACGTCAACACGGGTAAGCACGTCGGCAAGTCGAACCTCGAGGAGACCGTCGTCGGGACGAACCTCGAGGCCGCTCAGGAGATCGCCCGGCAGCTTCGGCTCCGGGACATCGGCGGCATCATCGTCATCGACTTCATCGACATGCTGTTCGAACGGAACCGCAATCAGGTGATCCGGACGTTCGAGGAGGCCCTGGCCAGAGACAAGACCCGCTCCCAGGTGTTCGACATCACGCCGCTGGGCCTGCTGGAGATGACGCGGAAGAAGGTGTCCGCAGGCCTTCTGGAGGCGTTCTCCGAGCCGTGCCCGACCTGCGAAGGGCGCGGTATCTTGCTCACCCACGACGTGACCTGAGGAGGCCGGATGTACGCCGTGATCAAGGTCGGAGGCAAGCAGGAACGCGTGGCCCCCGGCGACATCATCGAGGTCGAGTTCATGAAGGTCGACCCGGGGTCCTCGGTCGAGTTCGAGCCGATCCTGATCGTGGACGACGACGGCAAGGCGCACCACGGGAAGGGGCTCTCGAAGGCCCGGGTCACGGCGACGCTCCTCGGGGACAAGAAGGGTGACAAGGTGCGGGTTTTCAAGTACCGGCCCAAGAGCGGGTACCGGCGGACCCAGGGGCACCGTCAGCTGATGACGCTCCTCGAGGTCGATGAGGTCCGGCTCAGTCCCCAGGTAAAGGCCACGGCGCCCGAGGAGAAAGAGGAGGCCGTGCCGGGAGCCAAGAAGGCTCCGGCGAAGAAGCCGGCGGCCGCGAAGAAGACCGCCGCGAAGAAGACGGCGGCCAGGAAGCCGGCCGCAGCGAGGAAGTCGCCGGCGAAGAAGACCACGGCCAAACGAAGCACCAGCCGCAAGAAGTCGACCTGAGGGCTGGTATCCTGGAGGCCACATGGCGCACAAGAAGGGAGCGGCGGCATCCCGGAACGGCCGGGACAGCGAGTCCAAGCGGCTCGGCGTGAAGGCCTTCGGCGGCACCACCGTGAAGGCCGGCTCGGTCATCGTTCGCCAGCGCGGCACCAGGATCCATCCCGGGACCGGCGTGTCCAGGGGGGGCGACGACACCCTCTTCGCCACCGTTCCGGGCGTGGTCCGGTTCCACACCTCCCGGGGCCGGCGCCTCGTCTCGATCGACACGGGCTGATCGGCCCGTCGTGACCGAGCCGGGCTCTCGCGCCCGAGCAGTTATCGAACGGATCTGGATCGTCACGTTCATCGTCCTGGCGTTCGTCTTCGCCCTGCTGGCGCCGTGGTTCCTGGGGCTCCCCCTGGCGTTGATCGCCGCGTTGCTCGGCGTGCTGGACGGGCTGGCCCATCGGCCGCTCCTGGGGACGCAGTGGGTGGTCACGCCGGCGATCCTCGGCTCGCTCTCGGTCGGGCTGGCCCTCGCGGCCTCTCTCCGCGGTGGCCGAGGCCTGGACGTGTTCGCCGGCTAACCCGTCGCCCCGCGGATCGCTTGGACCCACTCGTCGATCTCGGGGCGGAGGGTCCTGGCCGCCGTGGAGAGGTTCACCGCGGTCGCCGCTCGCTGGATCCCCTTGGTGGGGAGGATCCGGACGCCGCCGCCCCGCTGAGGCAGGGGAGGCGGCTTGACGAAGTACACGAAGACCCGGGAGACCTCGGCGCGAGCGTCGGTGTATTCGATCTCGAGGATCGGCGCGCCGCGGCGGCGGCGGGCCCGCCGGACCCGGTTCAGGGGGATCGGGAGCGGCTCTTCCTCGCCCTCGCCGGTGAACGTGAGGGCGTGACGCTCCACCGAGAGCCGGCCGCGACTGGCCTCGGGGCTGCCCGGCCGGACCAGCCACACCACACGCGGCTCGGGTCCCATGCCGAAACCTATACTCGCCGAGATGGCCACCTTCGTCGACGAAGCTGTGATCGCCGCCCGCGGCGGTCGTGGGGGAGATGGGTCGGCCTCGTTCCGGCGAGAGGCCCACGTTCCCCGCGGCGGGCCCGACGGCGGCGATGGCGGCAAGGGCGGGGACGTGATCCTGGTGGTGTCGGCCGACGTCTACGACCTGTCCTGGCTCGCCCTGCATCCCCATCAGCGCGGCGGCGACGGCCAGCCGGGACGGAGCGCGAAGCGGCGAGGGGCCGACGGGGACGACCTGGTGCTCCGGGTCCCGGACGGCACCGTGGTCGCCGACGAGCGCGGCCCGGTGGCCGACCTGGTGGGGCCGGGGGCGAAGGTCGCGGTGGCGCTCGGTGGTCGCGGTGGCCGCGGCAACGCCTCGCTGGCCTCGGCCCGAGACCGCGCCCCGAAGACGGCGGAGCCCGGTGAGCTCGGCGAGGAGCACCGCGTTGAGCTCGAGCTTCGGCTGGTTGCCGACATCGGACTGGTGGGCCTCCCCAACGCCGGGAAGTCGACGCTGCTGTCGAGGCTGACCTCGGCCCGGCCGAAGGTGGCCGACTACCCGTTCACCACCCTGGCGCCGAACCTGGGCGTGGCCGACGAGGACGAGCGACGGCTGGTCCTGGCCGACGTGCCCGGCCTGATCGAGGGAGCCCATCGCGGCAAGGGCCTCGGCCACCGATTCCTTCGCCACGTGTCGCGCTGCCGCGTCCTGGCGTACGTGGTCGACGCCTCGTCGTCCGACCCGGCGGCCGACCTGGCCACGGTCCGCACGGAGGTCGCGGCGTTCGATCCCGAGCTGGCCCGGCGGCCATCGGTGGTCGCGGTGACGAAGGCCGACCTCGTCGAGGCACCGCCAAAGGTGGACGCCGACCAGGTCACCGTGTCGGGCGTCACGGGGCAGGGGATCGGGGACCTGGCCGAGCGGCTGGCATCACTGACCGCCGCGGCACCACCTCCGGAGGGACGGGCCAGCGTGGTTCTCCGCCCCGGCCGCGAGGCCTTCATCGTGCGCAAGCTCGGCGACGGACGTTACCGGGTCGAGGGACGAAGCGTGGAGCGGTGGGTGCGGGAGGCCGACCTCGAGGACCCCCGCGAGGTCCTCGAGCTGCAGGGCCGGCTCCGGCGACTCGGGGTCGAGCGCCGCCTGGAGGCCGAGGGGGCCCGCCGGGGCGACGAGGTGCTGATCGCCGGTCGGCCCTTCGAGTACATCCCGGAGACCGAGGCGTGACCAGCCGCAAGCGAGAGCTGATCGACCTGGAGGATCGGGCCTGGGCCGAGTTCCGCTCGCTCATCGACGGGATGACCCCGGACCAGCTGGGAGAGGTGGGCTACTACCAGGACTGGTCGATCAAGGACCTCATGGCGCACCTGGGATGCTGGATGGCCGAGGCCGCCCGCGTCCTGGAGCAGCTCCGGAGCGGGTCCTACTCGAGCTGGGACCACGATGTCGAGGAGCTCAACCGGGAATGGTGGGAGACGTGGCGCGACATCGACCTCGAGACGGTGTGGTCCGAGCTCTACGCGGCCCGCTCGCGGATGCTCGACGAATGGGACCGGATCCCGGTGGACCGGCTTGACGAGGTGGCCGACCTGTGGTTCCGAGAGTCCGGCCACGAGCACCACGACGATCATCTGCCCCGGCTTCGGGAGTGGGCGGCCGAACTGACCGGGACGTCGAGCTAGGCCGTGACCCAGGGCTGCACGGTGGCCGGCTCCCGGGGTCGCCGGTCCGTGGTAGGGATCCTCCCGTACAGGAGGGTCCCGGCCAGGCCGACCGCCGCCGTCCCGGCCCCCGCGATCACCATGGTCATCCGGGGCCCCGCCAACTCCACCAGTCCGCCGCTGGCGCCCAGGGCGACGATCTGGGCGGCCTGGACCATCCCGTAGTAGGCGGCGAAGGCGCGGCCGCGGAGGCGGTCGGGAACCCGACGGTGCAGAAGGCTCCGCATCCCGACCAGCTCGACGCCGTTGGCGAAGCCGCCGACCAGGAACATCGCCACGGCCAGGGGATAGAGGGCCGCGGACGCGGCCAGGACGACCGCGCCGCCTCCGATCATCGGGAGGATCACCACGGCCGGAGCCAGGTAGGCCGGGCCGAGGAAGCGCCCCGCAGCGGTTGACCCCACCACCATGCCGATCGTCCACGTGGTGATGAGGACCCCGTAGCCGGTGTCGCCGGCACGGAGGACGTCCTTGGCGAAGAACACCTCCGCCACGTTGTCCGCCGCCGCGAACACCACCATGAACCCAACCATCGGCACGACCAGGCGGAGGAGCGGTTCCCGAGCGATGAACACGAGGCCCTGCCGGGCCTGCCCCTTGGGTGCCGGAGCGCCTTCGGGCTGCGGCTCGGGGCGTCGGCGGACCTGAAGCAGCGACACCAGTACCGCCACGGCAACGAACGTGCCGGCGTTGGCCAGCAGTGTCGATCCCGCTCCGAACGCCTGGGAGAGGAACGCCGCCAGGACCGGGCCCGCCGCAGCCCCGCCCCACCGGGCCACCTCGAGGAACGCGTTGGCCTGCGTGGTGCGTTCCTCGCCGACCGTGCGGGGGAGCAAGGCGAAGAGCGCAGGCTGGGTGACCGCGAGTCCGACCCCGAGGAGGAAGGACAGCCCCAGCGTGGGGAAGACGGCCGGGGTGAACGCCAGGGTGGCCGCGATCCCCGCCTGGATCAGGGCCGTGATCATGAGGACCCGGACCGTCTCGAGGCGATCGACCAGGAGCCCGGCGACCGGCGCCAGGAGCACGGGCGGGACCAGGCCCGTCAGGAGCAGGCCGGCCACGGCCCACCCGGAGCCGGTGGTCTCCTGGAGCCGCAGAGTCAGCGTGATCAGGGCCACGTAGTCGCCCAACGCGGATAGGGCGAACGCCACGAAGATCAGCCGGAAGTCTCGACGACGTAGAAGACTCATTCTCCCCGCCAGTATGGATACACCGCGGGCGCGGTGGCCTCAAGCCGGACGTTCGGCCGTCCCCCTCGAAATCCACAGAGAGCGACAAGTCTGGACCTACAATCCGTTGGTGACGCCGCGGCGATTGGGGGTGATGGGGGGAACGTTCGATCCCATCCATTTCGGGCACCTCGTCACGGCCGAGGGGGCCTTCTGGAAGTTCGATCTGGACGAGGTCGTGTTCGTGCCGACCGGCGAGCCCTGGATGAAAGGGGAGCGTGACGTCACCCCGGCTGAGGACCGGTACCTGATGACGGTCATCGCCACGGCCAGCAACCCCCACTTCAGCGTGTCTCGCCTGGAGATCGATCGGGAGGGGCCCACCTACACCCGGGACACCCTGGCCACCCTCCGTGAGCAGGAGGAGAAGGGTACCCAGCTGTTCTTCATCACGGGTGCCGACGCGATCCTGGAGATCTTCCACTGGAAGGATCCCGAGGAGGTCCTCGAGCTGGCCCACTTCATCGCGGCCACCCGACCCGGGTACGACATCGCCAGGTTCGAGGCCGAGGCCCCCACCCGGCACCCCAATGTGTCCGTAATGTCCGTTCCTGCCCTGGCGATTTCCTCGACAGATGTCCGAGAACGTGTAGCCGAGGGCCGTCCCGTCCGATACCTCGTACCTGAGGGTGTGAAGACCTATATCGACAAGGCGGGGCTGTATCGATGAAAACCTCGGATGAGCTGTGGCGGTGGATCTGGGAGGACGACGACGTCCTTGACTCGTCGATCCTCGGTGACCTGGTGGGACCGGAGGGGGATCGGGCGGTCGGCCTGGAACCCCCGCCCGCGGTCACCACGGAAGGCGTGTGGGAGTGGGTGGCCAGCGACGAGGACGTGATCGACGTGGATCTCCTCGACCTCGAGTCCCCGGCTCCACCAATGGAGCCCTCGGCGTCCGCTTCGGGGACCGAAGGGGTCCCCTCCGCGGACGCCTCGGGCTCACCCTTCGAGGCCCCGCCCCCGCATGTCGAGTTGCCGCTTCCACCTGCAGCACCCATGCAGCCCTCGACCCTCGAGGTCCCGCCGGCGCCTCCCGCGCCGCCGCCTCCTCCTCCAGCACGCCTGGAGGCCTCGGCGACCGCTTCGGGGACCGAAGCGGTCCCCCCCGCGGACGCCTCGGGCTCACGCGTCGAGCCCGACGTCGAGCCCGCGGTGGAGCTCGCGCCAGTGGAGCCGTCGCCGAGCGCGATGCATGAGCTGTCGGCGCTGGCTGCGG
>DASQWG010000044.1:0-9179 GCA_035640375.1 Actinomycetota bacterium | reverse complement strand
CCGTGGAACTTCCCCGCGGTGATCGCCACGTGGAAGATCGCTCCGGCGCTGGCCTGCGGGAACACCATCGTGGTGAAGCCGGCCTCGGCCACGCCGCTGTCCACGCTGGCGCTGGGAGGGATCTTGGTCGAGGCGGGTGTGCCCCCGGAGGCGGTGTCGGTGCTCCCCGGGCCGGGCTCGTCCCTCGGCTCCGCGCTGGTCACCGATCCGCGGGTGTCGAAGGTGAGCTTCACGGGCTCCACCGAGGTCGGGTCGGGGATCATGGCGCAGTGCGCCGACGACATCACCCGGGTCTCGCTCGAGCTCGGAGGGAAGTCGGCCAGCGTGATCTTCGACGACGCCGACCTCGATCGGTGCGTGGAGCGGTCGGTATTCGCGGTCTTCGACAACACCGGCCAGGACTGTTGCGCGCGGTCGCGGATCCTGGTGCACCGGCCGATCTACGACGAGTTCACCGAACGGATGGCCAAGCGGACCACGGAGCTTCGGGTGGGCCAGCCCCTCGACGAGGCCACGGAGATCGGCCCGCTGATCTCGTCGAAGCAGCGGCAGACCTCGCTCGACTACCTCGAGCTGGGGATCGAAGAAGGCGCTCGGCTGGTGACGGGCGGAGAGATCCCCGAGGACTCCGGCGGCGGGTTCTTCCTCCGGCCGGCGGTGCTGGCCGACGTGGACAACTCGTGGCGGGTGGCCCAGGAGGAGATCTTCGGCCCGGTGGCGTGCGTGATCCCCTTCGACGACGAGGACGAGGCGATCCGCATCGCCAACGACTCACCCTACGGCCTGTCGGGCTCGGTATGGACCAGCGATCTGGGCCGGGCCATCCGGGTGTCGAAGGGGATGCGGACGGGCGTGATCTCGGTGAACTCCTCGCACAGCGTGCATCCAGAGGCGCCGTTCGGCGGCTACAAGCAGAGCGGCATGGGCCGCGAGATGGGCATGCACGCCGTCAACCTGTACACCGAGATCAAGAACATCTACTTCTCGTCTGAATGACCGGCCCGCGAGAGCGGGTCGACGTCGTGGTCGTGGGGGCTGGGGCCGTCGGGCTGGCGGTGGCTCGGGCGCTGGCTGCCGCCGGCGTCGAGCGCACCGTCGTCCTGGAGAAGGAGCCGGCCGTGGGGCAGGGGTCGACCGCCCGGGCCAACGGCGGTGTGCGAGCGCAGTTCACCACCCCGATCAACGTGGCGTTCTCCATGTACTCGATCGAGGAGTTCGAGCGGCTCCAGCGCGACCACGGCGACCTCCTCTCCTTCCACCAGGTCGGGTACCTGTTCGTCACCGGCACCGAGGAGGGCGAGGCCGGACTTCGCGTCGCCATGGACCTCCAGCGCTCGCTCCGTGTCGACACCGAGTGGCTGACGCTGGACGAGATCGGGGCCAGGGCACCGCTCATCCGGCTCGACGGCCTCCGGGGCGGCACGTTCCACGCCCGAGACGGCTTCCTCGACCCCCACGGGGCCGTGCAGGCGTTCCGGGCCGGATGCCCGCCGGATCGGGTCGACATCCGCACCGGCGTCGAGGTGACCGGCCTCCGACCGCTCGCCGCCTCGATCGCGGTGAACACCACGGCCGGCGACCTCGAGGCCGGGTGGGTGGTCGACGCCGCGGGGCCGCACGCCGCTCGGGTGGCCGCGATGCTCGGCGTCGACATCCCCGTCGAGCCGGTCCGGCGCAACCTGGCCTTCGTCCGGATCCCCGACGAATCCCACGGGCTGATCCCCATGTCCATCGACGTGGACACCGGCGTGCTGGTCCGTCGCGAGGTCGGGGGCGGGTACCTCATCGCATACTCGAACCCCGACGACCCGCCCGGGTGGGACACCTCCCTCGACCCCCGGTTCCTCGAGGACCTCGGCCGGCTGATCGGCAACCGCTTCCCCACCCTTCGCGACGTCCCCATCGACCCGAGGCAGTGCTGGGCCGGGCTGTACCCGGAGACGCCCGACCACCACGCCGTGGTCGGCCCGGCCGAGGAGCAGGAGCGGTTCATCCTGTGCGCCGGCTTCGGCGGTCACGGGCTGATGCACGCCCCCGCGGCGGGGCGAGCCGTGGCCGAGCTGATCACCGAGGGCGCCTGCTCCACCTTCGATCTCCAGCCGCTCCGACCGTCGAGGTTCCGGGAGGGGGACCTGATGATGGAGTCCGCGGTCCTGTAGTCGCTCACCCGCGTCGGCCGGAGGGGAGGGACCGACCCGCCCGCAGCATTCGCTGGCCCGTGGTCACCACGCCCAGCACCGTCAGCGCGGCCAGGATCGGCAGGAGCGCGCCCGGAACCGTCAGACCCAGGACCAGTCCCACGTAGCGCTCCAGGCGCTGGACCGTGCCCTCGGTCATGCCCAGCCCGGCGGCCTCGGCCTCGGCCCGGAGGTGACTGACCAGGAGCGACACCACCAGTGCGGCCAGCGCCATGGCCGCGGTCAGCTCGTTCTCGTGGACCGTCAGCTCGGCCAGGAAGATGGCCCCGAACACGATCCCGTCGGAGACGCGGTCGACGGCCGCGTCGAGCAGTGCGCCCTTGCGGCTCTCCTCGCCTCGCAGCCGGGCCACGCCCCCGTCGAAGACGTCCAGCACCCCGGCAACCAGGAGCAGGAATCCCGGGACCAGCCGTCGGCCGGTCAGCAGGAACGCCGCCGCCGCGCCGTTCGTCACCAGCGAGAGCGTGGTCAGCAGCCAGGGCTCGAACCCGGCACGGTACAGACCGCCCAGCGCGAACCGATACGGCCACTGGAACACCCACCGGAACAGAGGGCCGATCAGGCTGGGGTTTTCCCGCGGCGCGGGAAGGTCGCGCATCCGGTGAACGGGCCGACGGCCGGTCACGGCCCTGAGTATCCCGAGGCGGTCCCGCCCCGGCAACCGACGTACGATGCTCGCCGTGCCCCGGGCCATCCCCGTCGAGGCCTCCCTCGAGCCGACGCTCCAGGAGGCGGTCGATGTGCGGCTCCGACGGATGAACGACGAGGGGATCGTCGGCCGCATCTGGGCTCGGGATCACACCGTGTGGCGCCCCGATCCGACCGAGATCGCAGACCGGCTCGGCTGGCTGACCGCGCCGCACGCCTCGCGCGCGGTGGCCCCCGACCTGCGCGCCATCGCCGAAGGGGCCGTGGCCGAGGGCCTGACCCACGCCGTGCTGATGGGGATGGGCGGCTCCAGCCTGGCGCCCGAGGTGCTCCGGGCCTCGCTCGGGGTGGCGGCCGGCGGACTCGACCTCCGCGTCCTCGATAGCACCTACCCGGACGCCGTCGCCGCGGTCGAAGCCGACGTACCACTCGACCACGCCCTGTTCGTGGTCTCCAGCAAGTCGGGGTCCACCATCGAGACCCGCTCGCACATGGCGTACTTCCTCGACCGAGTCGGTCGGCCCCGGCGGTTCGTCGCGGTCACCGACCCGGGGAGCCCGCTGGAGGCGGAGGCCGAAGCGGCCGGGTTCCGGGCGGTGGTCCGGGCCGCCCCTGACGTCGGCGGCCGGTACTCAGCGCTGACCGCCTTCGGGCTGCTCCCCGCGGCGCTGATCGGGGCCGACCTGGAGACCCTGCTGCGATCGGGGGCGGAGGCTGCCGCGGCGTGCGGCGGCTCGGTGGGGATCCACGCCAACCCCGGCGCCGTGGTGGGGGCCATCCTCGGCGAGGCGGTCGGGGCGGCCGACCGCGACAAGTTGACGCTCCGGATCGCCGAGCCGGTGGGCACGCTGGGCGCATGGATCGAGCAGCTGGTCGCCGAGTCGACCGGGAAGGACGGCACCGGCATCGTTCCGGTGGCCGACGAGCCAGGCCAGCCGCGCCCCTCCGACGACCGCCTGTTCCTCTCCCTGGGGGAGGAGGTTCCCCCGGAGCCGTGGGTGCGGCTGCCATTGGGCACTCCCGAAGACCTTGGGGCGGCGTTCTTCGTCCTCGAGTTCGCCACCGCGGTGGCCGGGCACGTCCTCGGCATCCACCCGTTCGACCAGCCCGATGTCCAGGCCGCCAAGGACCGGACCCAGGAGGTCCTGGCCTCGGGCGAGATCCCGGCCGAGCCCCCCGCCGACCTCGATGAGCTCCTCGGCTCGGTCCGCCCCGGCGACTACGTGGCAATCCAGGCGTTCGTGGCCCCGGGCTCGGCTCTGCGCACGAGCCTCCACGAGGCCCGAGGCCGGATCGGCCAGCGGCTCGGCGTGCCGACCACCCTCGGGTACGGCCCCCGGTACCTCCACTCCACCGGCCAGCTCCACAAGGGAGGGCCGAATACCGGCGTGTTCGTCCAGGTCATCGAGGAGCCCGCCGAGGACCGGCCGATCCCGGGCCAGCCGTTCACGTTCGGACGCCTGCTGGCGGCGCAGGCGGTCGGCGACCTGGCGGCGCTCCGCGAGCGGGGACGGCGGGCCGGACGAGTGCCGCTGGACGCGCTGGTCGCGGTGGAAGGCTGACCGGGGCTAGGCTGGCGGGCGCACCGAGCGAAAGGAGTTGGGATGGCGGAGTTCATCACGGTGGGTCGGCCCGACGACGTGCCCGAGGGCGAGATCCGCCAGTTCCAGGTCGGCGGTGAGGACGTGGCCGTGGCCAACGTCGACGGGGAGCTCCACGCCTTCAGCGACGTCTGCACCCACCTCCAGTGCTCCTTGGCCGAGGGCGACCTCGAGGGGACCACGGTGACCTGCATGTGCCACGGCAGCCAGTTCGACGTCACCACCGGGGACGTGCTCAACGGGCCGGCCACGGAGCCCGTCCAGACGTTCCGGGTGTCCGTCGACAGCGATCAGCTGAGGATCGGGACCTGACCGCGATGCGGCTGGGCATGGTCGGGTTGGGGCGGATGGGCGGGAACATGTCCACGCGCCTGGTGCGCCTCGGCCACGGCGTGGTCGGGTACGCCCGAGGCGAGGAGAGCCGGCGCGCCGCTGCCGCGAACGGCGCAGAGGTCAGCGAGTCGCTGGAGGGCCTGGTCTCCACGCTGGAGCCGCCCCGAACCGTCTGGCTGATGATCCCGGCCGGCGACCCCACCGAGCGGACCGTGGCCACGCTCGGCGACCTCCTCGACCGCGGCGATCTCGTGGTCGACGGTGGCAACTCGAACTTCACGGATTCGGTCCGGCGGGCCTCGGCGTTAGCCGAGCGCGGCGTAGCGCTCGTCGACGCCGGCGTGTCCGGGGGGATCTGGGGCCTGGAGGAGGGGTACTGCCTGATGCTGGGCGGTCCCGCCGAGGCCGTGGACCGCCTCCGGCCGGCCCTCGACGCGCTCGCCCCGCAGGGAGGGTGGGCCCACGTGGGGCCCTCCGGGGCCGGCCACTTCGTGAAGATGGTCCACAACGGGATCGAGTACGGCCTGCTCCAGGCCTACGGCGAGGGGTTCGAGATCCTCCGGTCCTCGGTGTACGACCTCGATCTCCGCCAGGTGGCCGAGGTCTGGCGAGGCGGCAGCGTGGTCCGATCGTGGCTCCTCGATCTCCTGGCCAGCGCGCTGGAGAAGGATCCCGGACTGGAGACCGTGGCCGGCTACGTGGAGGATTCCGGCGAGGGCCGGTGGACCGTGCTGACCGCGATCGACCAGGACGTGCCGGCCCCGGTCACCGCCCTCTCGCTGTTCGCCCGGTTCGCGTCTCGGCAGGACGAGTCGTTCTCGGCAAAGGTGATCGCCGCGCTCCGCCGGGAGTTCGGCGGCCACGCGGTCCGCCCGGACACCGACTGACGTGGCCAAGAAGCTGGCGCCGCCGGACCCCCAGGCCATCGTGGTGTTCGGGGCCACCGGCGACCTGACCCGCCGGAAACTCCTCCCGGCCTTGTATCACCTCTACCTCGAGGGGCTGCTCCCCCCGCGGTTCGCCATCGTCGGCTATTCACGTCGCGACCTCTCCGACGACGATTTCCGGCAGCTTGCGCACGACGCGTGCATCGAGTTCGGCCGGTGCCGGATGGACCGCCGGGAGTGGGACGAGTTCACCGCCGGACTCTTCTACGTGCAGGGCGACTTCATGGGCGAGGGCGCGCTGGCTCCGCTCAGGACGAAGCTCGAGGAGGTCGACCGGGAGCGGGGGACCGAGGGCCGGCGATTCTACTACTGCGCGGTGCCGGCCGACACGTTCGACGACGTGGTCCGCCGGCTGGAGGAGGAATCGATGACCGCCGAGGCCCGTCTGGTCATCGAGAAGCCCTTCGGTTCGGACCTGGAGAGTGCCAGGGAGCTGAACGAGATCCTGTCCCGCGGTTTCGACGAGTCGCAGATCTTCCGGATCGACCACTACCTCGGCAAGGAGACCGTGCAGAACATCCTGGTGATGCGGTTCGCCAATGCCCTGTTCGAGCCGGTGTGGAACCGTCGGTACGTGGACCACGTCGAGCTCACGGTGGCCGAGGACATCGGCATCGAGGGTCGGGGACGGTTCTACGAGCGGACCGGGGCGATCCGCGACATGGTGCAGACGCACCTGTTCCACGTGCTCGCGTTCCTGGCCCTGGAGCCACCGGTGGCCTTCGATCCCGAGGACCTCCGGACCGAGATCGTCAAGGTCCTCCGGTCGATGCGGCCGGTCCGTCCCGAGGCGGTGGTCCTCGGCCAGTACCAGGGCTACCGCGAGGAGCCCGACGTCGACCCGGCCTCGACCGTGGAGACCTTCGCGGCGCTCCGCGTCGAGATCGAGAACTGGCGGTGGGCCGGGATCCCGTTCTTCCTCCGCACCGGCAAGCGGTTGCCGCGCCGGGTGGCCCAGGCGAACGTGGTGTTCCGCCGGGTGCCCCACCACGTGTTCGAGTCGATCGGTGCGCCGGAGATCCCGCCGAATTCGCTGTCGCTGCGGATCCAGCCCGACGAGAGCATCTCGCTTTCGTTCACCGTGCAGCGGCCGGGGTTCGGTATCGAGCTCGACCAGGCCGCGCTCGACTTCGAGTTCGGCGAGCGGTTCGGCGGGCTCGAGCTGGTCGAGGCGTACGAGCACCTCCTGCTGGAGGCGATGCACGGCGACCAGACCATGTTCGTGCGTCAGGAGGCGGTGGAGCGCTCCTGGGAGGTGCTGCAGCCGCTGTTCGACCAGCTGCCGGCGGCCTCTCCATACCAGCCGGGGACGTGGGGGCCGGCCGAGGCAGATGCGCTCATCGCGCCCCGCCGCTGGCTGACGACGTAGTGGCTCACGTCCGGCGATGACCGGAAGCCACACGACCCGCCGCTTCGGTAGGGTTTCTGCGAACACACGAGGAGGAGGACGGATGGCCAGGGAGATCGATTGGCAGCTGTTCGAGAAGGCCGCGGACATCACGGCGTCGGCCCTGCGTGGGGCCATGGGCGGTGCGGACTCCCAGCCCCCGGACTACGCGGGCAAGGTGTTCAAGGCGGTGTGGGAGGCGCTGAAGGATGCCGCCGAGGACCTCCCCGAGAAGCCGCGGGCGGGCTTCGCCGCCAGCGCCTAGTCAGCCACCCTCGGGCGGCGTCACCCCCGCGGCGGTGAGGTCGCGCATCGACACGATGCCCAGGATGCGATCGCCATCGGCGACGGGAAGGTGTCGGAAGCCGCGGGCCAACATGGTGCCCAGGGCCTCCTGGGCCGGGGTCGAGGGCGGGACCGTCAGGGGATCCGCCGTCATCCAGTCCGACACCGGGTGACCCGCCGCGTCGAAGTGCTCACCGAGGGCACGGACGATGTCCCGCTCGGTGAAGATCCCCACCAGGCGCTCGCCCTCCATCACCAGCGCCGACCCGATCCGGCGCTCACCCATCACCGTGGCGGCCTCGGCCACGGTGGTGGCGGGCTCGATCGAGAACAGCGACGACGTCATGATGTCGCCGACGGTGGTCATGCGCTCACCCTAGCCGCTGCCACGGTCACCTTCCACCCGGGAACCCTCGTTCGCGCCTGCTCGTCCAAGCACCAGGACGAGGGGAGGTGGCGCTGGTGGCTCGGACATGGATGGGGATCGCGCTGGCGGCGGTGCCGGCGGTGGGGTGCTCCGCGGAGGAGGGCCCCTCGATGGCCACGGGCCAGGAAGGAGGCGGCGGTGCCCGCGCGCCGGGCGAGGCGTTCGAGGCCGCTGATGAGCTCCAGGCGGGAGCGGTGCCCCAGGCGTCGGCGCCCCAGCTGCCCGGCGTGGGCCCGGACATCATCAAGACCGCCGACCTCGAGGTCGAGGTGGATCGGGACGGCTTCGGCGACGCCATGTCGGCGGCGACCTCGGTGGCCGCCCGGTACCAGGGGTTCGTGGTGTCCACCTCGACCGGTGGCGCGGAGGCACGGCGGGGCCGGATCGTGCTCCGCGTGCCGGCGGACCGGTTCGAGGAGGCCGTGAACGATCTCCGCGGGCTCGGCGAGGTGGTGCGGGATCAGGTGACGGGTGAAGACGTCGGGCAGGAATTCGTCGACCTCGAGGCCAGGCTCCGTCACCTCGACGCGCAGGAGGCGGTCATGCTGGGGCTGTTCGAGGACGCGGCCACCGTGGCCGACACGATCCGGATCCAGAACGAGCTGTCCCGGATCCAGCTCCAGATCGAGGAGATCGAGGGACGCCTCCGGTACCTTCGGGACCAGACCTCGCTGTCCACGATCGCCGTGATGGTGGCGGAGGAGGGCGCCGCAGCGCCGGGCGTCTTCGATCGGGCCTGGGAACGGGCCGTGGACGGGTTCCTGTCGGTCCTAGCCGCGCTGGTCGTCGGGCTGGGGTACGTGCTGCCGTTCCTCGCGATCGGGCTGGGGGGTCTACTCCTGTACCGGCGGGTCCGTCCCTCGGGGGTCCCCGGCTAAGCGCCCTTCAGCGCGGGAAGGACCTCCTCGCCGAACAGCTCGACGGACCGGCCCGCGGTCTCGAGGTCCATGCCGGGGTAGTGGAGCCGCACCACGAGATGGAACTCGTCGCGGTCGGCGAAGGCATCGACCCACGGTCGCAGGGCCCTGAGGACCTCATGCGGATCCCCGGCCGGGGTCAGCTTCCGCACGAGTTCCTTGTCCATCGGGGCGGGCCCGAGGGTGTCGTGGTCCGGGGTATCTGCTCCATCGCGCCACGCCTCGTACACCCCGAGCTGGTGGCCTGCCCCGGCGCGGACGACCTCCCAGGCGTCGCCCTCGTCCCACACGAACGCGTTGTGCAGCTGGGCGAAGCCGAGGGCGTCGGGATCCTTGCCGGCCTCGCGGGCGCCATCCTCGGCCCAGGCCACGGCGGTGCGGGCGTGCTCGAGGCCGCCGCGGCTGCGGATGTACCCGTCGCCGAGCCCGCCCGCCC
>DASQWG010000043.1:0-2174 GCA_035640375.1 Actinomycetota bacterium | reverse complement strand
CTCGCGTCGTCACGTATAGATCGCCCCGACCCCCGCCGCGGTAACCGGCCTCGCCCTTGCCGGCGAGCCTGATCCGGCTGCCGTCGTGGACACCGGCGGGGATGTTGACGCGATAGCGCTTGGTCTCCTCGGTGACACCGGTCCCCGAGCAGGTCGGGCAGGGGTCCTCGATGATCTGGCCGCGCCCGCCGCATCGGGGGCACGAGCGGGACAAGGAGAAGAACCCCTGATCAACCGCCACCGACCCGGCGCCGCCGCACTGAGGGCACGTCGTCGGGGTCGTCCCCGGCTTGGCGCCGGAGCCCCGGCAGGTCCGGCAGGGCTGGCTGCCCGTGACCCGCAACGGGACCGTGGTGCCAGCCATGGCGTCCTCGAACGACACCTCGACCTCGGCCACCAGGTCGGCGCCCCGACGGACGCCGCCGCCGGACCGGCCCTCGCCGAACAGGTCGAACAGGTCGCCGAGCCCGCCGACCCCGAAGCCGAGGTCCTCGAACCGGGTCCCGCCGCCGGCCGGACCGCCGCCGGGCCCGAAGCGGAATCCCGACGTCGCCATGTCACGGACCCGGTCGTACTCCTTCCGCTTCGCCTCGTCGCCGAGGACGTCGTAGGCAGCCGAGATCTCCTTGAACCGGTCCTCCGCCTGCGTGTCGCCCTTCGCGGCGTCCGGGTGGTTCCGCTGCGCCAGCTTCCGGTATGCCTTCTTGATCTCGGCCTGGGAGGCGTTCCGGGCCACGCCGAGCACGGCGTAGTAGTCCTTCTCGAGCCACTCCCGGCTGACGGTCACGGCCGCCTCCGGATCACCGTCGGCCGACCTTGACCCCGGCCGGCCTGATCACTCGACCCTTCAGCGTGTACCCGGTGCGCAGGACGTCGGCGACGTACGGCTCGCCCTCGGTCTCCCCTTCCGCCTGGAGCAGGGCCTCGTGCCGCTCGGGATCGAACGGCCTGTTCTCGGCCTCGATCCGCTCCAAACCTTCGGAGCGGAGGATGTCGGTGAGCTTCGCGTACACGAGCTCGACCCCGTGGAGGAACCTGTCGAAGTCGGGCCTGGCCTCGGCCGCCATCAGCGCGAGCTCGAACTCGTCGATGACCTCGAGCAGCCGGGCCACCAGCGGTTCCGCCGCCAGCTCCAGCGCCCGGGTCTGCTCGCGCAGGACGCGCTTGCGGTAGTTCTCGAACTCCGCCTTCAGCCGCCTGAGATCCTCCAGATACTCCGCAGCACGCTCGTCGGCGCCGACCGCTGAGGAGACGCTCGGATCCTCTTCGGTCACAAGAGGTGTTCCCTCCGAGGACCCTCGCGTCTCGTCGCCGGGAGTGGCCGAGGCGTCACCGGAGCCGACACCTCTCGTCGGCGAAGGTGGCGCCGAGGCCGCATCAGCGTCACCAGCGTCGTGAGGCTCGTCGGGGCGGACCCGACGCTTGTCGGTGACACGAACCTTGGGGCGCTGCTGCTCGCGGTCGTCGCGGTCGTCGGTCATCCCGTCGCCTTCACCTCGATCCGGCGCGGCTTGGCCTCCTCGCGCTTCGGCACCTCGATCGTGAGGACCCCCGCGTCGAACGACGCCTGGATGTTCTCCAGATCCGCCGTGGACGGCAGCGTGATGCTGCGGGCGAACGAGCCGAACCGGCGCTCGATCCGGTGGAAGTCGCCCTCCTTCTGCTCGTCGTAGAAGCTGCGCTCCCCCTGGATCCGGAGGATCGAGTTCTCCACCGAGATATCCACGTCTTCCGGCCGCAGGCCGGGAAGCTCGGCCGAGATCACGAACCGGTCCTGTGTCTCCGCCACGTCCACCGGCGGCACCCACGCCGCCGCGCGGATCTCGTCACCGCCCTCCACCCCGAACGTCCAGCCGAACAGCCGGTTCAGCTCGTTCTGGATCGAGGACAGCTCCCGGAACGGGTCCCACCTGCTGAGTGCCATCTAGGATCCACCTCCTTCGTCCACGACCTCGCCCTCGACGACGTCGTCACCGCCCGGCGTCGCCTCGCCACCTCCACCGCCGGCCGGGGCGGCCTGGTCCTGAGCCTGAGCCTGCTGGTACACGGCCTGCCCGACACGCTGGAACGACTGCATCAGGGCATCGGTGGCGCTCTTGATCCGGTCGGTGTCGTCCCCCTTGAGGGCCTCCTTCACCGCTTCGATGTCCTTCTCGACCTGGGCCTTGTCCTCG
>DASQWG010000042.1:0-2768 GCA_035640375.1 Actinomycetota bacterium | reverse complement strand
TTCCCACGGTCTCCGACTCGACCACGATCCGATCGCCGATGTTTCCGGACATGGCCCCCTTGGTGTACCGCGTCGGCGACGGGCCGGCAACCCAGGGCCGCACCGAGAGCCCTGGACTGAGCCGGGCTACCGGCGACGGCGACGGCCCATGACCCCGCCGCCGCGGGACTGGAACACCATCCGGGGCGGCGCCACGCTCATGCCCTCCTTGGTGAACTCGTCCTCGAGCTTGAGGCGCGCCGCCATCCGGGACAGGTCCCGCTCGTCGGTGGGAAGGACGAACGTCACCCCGGTCCCCGCACGTCCGGCCCGAGCGGTGCGGCCGACCCGGTGGACGTAGCTCTTGTCGTCCTCGGGCGGGTCGTAGTTCACCACGTGAGTGATGTCGTCGAGGTCGAGGCCGCGGGCGGCCACGTCCGTGGCCACCAGCGCGTCGATGCGACCGTCCTCGAAGCGGAGAAGGGTTCGCTCGCGGGCCGGCTGGGTCATGTCGCCGTGCATCGCGGCGGCCCGTACGCCCCGCTGCTTCAGCCGTCGGGCCAGACGGTCGGCCCCGCGCTTGGTCCGGACGAACACCAGGTGCCGCCCGGATTCCTTCTCGAGCAGCTCCACCAGCCGGTCGACCCGATCGTGGGCGGCCACCGGGATGAACCAGTGGTCGGCCTCGTCCACGGTCTGACGGGGTGCCTGCACCTCGTGGAGTACCGGGTCGGTGGTGTACGCCCGGGCCAGCCGGCCGACCTCGCCGTCGAGGGTGGCCGAGAAGAACATCGTTTGCCGCCGCTTCGGGATCCGACGGACCAGCCGGTCAACCTGCGGCTGGAACCCCATGTCGAGCATCCGGTCGGCCTCGTCCAGGACCAAGACCCGGATCCGATCCAGCGAGACCATCCGTCGGTTCGCCAGGTCCTCCATCCGACCCGGCGTGGCCACCAGGATGTGGGCCTTCGCCGCGGCCTTGCCCTGGGCTGGGATGGACACGCCCCCGTAGACGGCCGCCACCCGCAGGCCCTTGGCCCTGGCCACGTCGCCCATCTCCTCCACCACCTGGGTGGCGAGCTCGCGGGTGGGGACCAGCACCAGCGCGGCTGGCCCCTTCGAATCGGGCGTCAGTCGCTCCGCGATGGGAAGGCCGAAGGCCAGGGTCTTGCCGGAGCCCGTGCGGGACCGGGCCAGGACGTCCCGGCCGGCCAAGGCGTCAGGGACCACCAGCACTTGGATAGGGAACGGAGCCCGGATATCTCGCCGGGCCAGTGCATCGACGACGGGCGCGTCGACGCCGAGCTCATGGAACGTGGTCATGCTCGACTCCTTCGTGGTCGGAGAGGATTCTGCGAACCGACCCTCAGGAGGAGCGGAAGCGAAGCCTCACGGGCGGCACGATGCCGTCCTGAGCAAGCAGTCTACCAGTTAGCTGGTCGCATTACCGTCGACCACTTTCCGGTCACCGATGGGAGCATCGACCCGCACGATGACCGACTTGAGCACGGCGATCTCGATGCACACTTCGGCCTCGGGGACCCGGCCCACGAACAGCGATACCGCCACCCGGTTCGCGGCCTCGTCGACCTCGACCCGGTCGAGGCCCTCGCACTCCTCCACGCCGCCGTAGAACTCGATCCGGAGCCTCCGAGGGCCAACCTGCTCGAAGCGGTCCCAGAGGTGCGGCCGGATGTCGACGAGGCCGGGCCGCGGCGACACGTTGAGGGCGGTCGGCCCGGGCGCCGGCGTGGGGAGGCCCGGCGTTGATGACACCGGCGACTCGGAGCCGCCCGACCTGACCGGCGTGGACCCGGCGCATCCCCCCAGCACCAACACGACGAGGAGGGCGGTCCATCTCATCGCCGGTTCGACGTAGGGGCCGGTCCGGGTGTTCCCACCGCGTGGCGCGAGGCCAGCTCACGGGCCAGGGCCACCGCCGCATCCGGCACGTCGGCCTGGAACAGCTCGAAGCGGGCGGCGAACGCGTCGAGGATCGCCGTCTCGACCTGTGCCATCGTCGTGCCGGGGGCCTCGTCGCTCACGCTCCCCACCGTGGCCGGGTCCCACTCGAGGTCGAGCGCCTCGTACACCGGGAGCAGGACGTCCCGGATGCGGTCGGAGCCGTCGACGACCACCACACCCCCGACGTGGGCCGCACCGGCCAGCACCCGCTGGCCCACGCCCACCAGCTTCGTTCTGCCTCGGGCGTTGATGCTGTGCTCGCCGGGGCAGTATTCGCCCGGCACTTCGCCGATCCGGGCGTCGACGCCGACCGAGCGGACGGCCTCCGCCAGGATCGCCGCCACCTCGTCGAACCGCGGACGGATGCGCTCGCGGGGGGACGGGTCCGGCACGGCCCACGAGAACGCCAGGGTCCCGGGATGGAACACCGCGGCCCGCCCCCCGGCCAGCCGCTCGATCGCCCCGAACCCGCGCGAGCGAGCGGCGGCCACGGCGCGTTCGAATCCGGGGGCGACCCGGTCCCGAGGCCCGAACGCGACCACGGCCGCCGGGTGGTGGAGGCGCACGGTCTCGGGCAGCTCCCCCCGCGCCACCAGGCGGAGCACCGCGTGCGAGACCGCCGTGTCCATCTCCTCGGGCTCGGGGAAGCCGGCCCGGAGCACCTGGATGCGCCGGCCCACGGCTCAGATCACGTTGTACTCGGGATGCAGGTCGCCCGAGGTGAACCGATCGAGCCGGAACGGGTCGATGTCCACGGTCGAGGCCCGGCCGTCCAGGATCTCCTCGGCCATCAGGAGCCCGGCCACCGGGCCGTGCATGAACCC
>DASQWG010000041.1:0-2034 GCA_035640375.1 Actinomycetota bacterium | reverse complement strand
GCTACCGTCGCGTACACCGACAGCATCTGCAGGGGCGTGACCGCGATCCCCTGCCCGATGGGGATGGTGCCCATGCTGGTGACCCACCAGTCGTCCGCGTCGAGCAGGATGCCGTCGGCCTCGCCGGGGAACCGCAGCGCGGTCTCGCGCCCGAACCCGAACCGGCGGAGATACATATCGAGCCGCGACTTCCCCAGCCGGTCGGCGACCATGATGGCCCCGATGTTGCTGGACTCCGCGATGACGTCGGCGAGGGTCATCCGCTGCACCGGATGCGGGTGCGAGTCGTGGAACACCTTGTCCCCGAGGAGATGATGGTCGGGCACCCGGATCACCTCGCGGACGCCGATGATCTCCTCCTCCAGAGCCGCGGCGGCGGTGATGACCTTGTTCACCGAGCCCGGCTCGTAGACGTCGGTCACCGCGCGGTTCCGAATCACCTCCGGAGCCGCCTCGGTGAACAAGTTGGCGTCGAACCACGGGTATGTCGCCATGGCCAGGATCTCCCCGGTGCGGGGGTCCATGATGACGACGCTTCCGCCCTTCGCCTGGTTCGCCTGGACCGCCGCCGCCAGCGCCCGCTGGGCCTGGTACTGGAGGTCCCGGTCGATGGTCAGCACGAGATCCGCGCCGGCCACCGGCGGAACGATCTTCCGCTCGCCCTGGGGGATGGGCCGCCCCGCGGGATCCTGCTCCGCGACCAGCTCGCCGGGCCGTCCCGCCAGGAGCTCCTCGTACTCGAGCTCCAGTCCGGACAGTCCGACCTCGTCCACGCCGACGAACCCCACGACCTGGGAGGCGAGACCTCCCGCCGGGTAGTGCCGCTTACTCTCGTCCAGGAGACCGATCCCCGGAAGGCCCAGGCGCTCGATCTTTCTTGCGACCTGCATGTCCACCCGCCGGGCCACGTACACGAACGTTCCGGAGGCCGACAGGGTCCGGCGGATCCGCTTCGCCGGGAGGTCCAGCAGCGGGGCCAGGCGCGACGCCGTCTCCGAAGGGTCGCGGACCAGACGCGGGTCCGCATACACGGCGGCCGCCGGAAGCGACAGGGCCAGGACCCGACCGGCCCGATCGAGGATGCTTCCTCGAGTGGCCGGGAGCTCCACACGGTGGATCCGCTGGTTTCGAGCCATGGCCTCGTAGGCCTCGGCGTCGCGGAGCTGGAGGACCACCAGGCGGCCTCCCACGGTCACGAACGAAAGAACGAATCCGGCCAGCAGGGCCACCAGCCTGCCGGCCGGCGGCCTCATCCCTCCTCCGAACCCTGGGCGGCCTGCGCCAGCACGCCGGTGCCGGTGCCCCCCTCGGGGAGTGGGACCCCGCCCGTCCCTTCGTCGGTCCCCCCGGTACCGCCTCCGGGACGAGCGGGGTCGATCTCGAGCAGCTCCACGCGATCGGGCAGCACCAGCCCGAACCGCCGGGCCGCCCGTACCAGTCGCTGCGGCGACGATTTCTCGGCCACCTCGAGGCGGAGCTGCCCGTGCCCCTCTTCCAGGCGCTCGATCGAGCGGGTCAGTTCCGCCACCCGGAACGCCTGCTGGGCCACGATGGCCTGCGCGCTGGCCAACAGCATCACCAACAGCGTCACCACGCTGAGGGCGAACAGCGCGAACGGAGTCCGCCGCCGTCGGGCCCGTGGGGCGCGCCGGGGCCGGGGAGGAACGGCCCGCAGTTTGGGCCGCTCCGCCGGAAGCTGCCGTACCTTTCTCGCCGCGACGGCCATCAGGCCGCCTCGTCGCCGTCGTCGGGCCCGCCCGTGGGCGGCATCCGCTCCGCTGCTCGCAGCTTCGCGCTGCGCGCCCGAGGGTTCCGGGCGGCCTCACGGCTGCCGGGGCGGACCGGCTTTCGGGTGAGCACCTTCATCCGCCCGCTGTGTTGCTCGTCGACCAGGAACCGCTTGACCCTGCGGTCCTCCAGCGAGTGATAGGAGATGGCCACGAGACGCCCACCGGGAGCGAGGAGCTCGCGGGCTTGGGGAAGGGAAGCTTCGAGCTCCTCAAGCTCCCGGTTGACCTCGATGCGGATGGCCTG
>DASQWG010000040.1:0-4224 GCA_035640375.1 Actinomycetota bacterium | reverse complement strand
TGGCGGGCGGTTCGGTGGAGGCCCGCCAGCGGCTGGCCGAGGGGCTGGAGGGCGCCCTGCCCGAGGCCATGGCGCTGTTCGAAACCCTCCCCGAGGAGGACGACCTGCTCGCCGACGGTGCCATGCCGGCATCGTCCGAAGACATGCTGGGCGAGTGGCTGGAGCGCATCGGCCGGGAGCTGGAGGGGGCCTCGCTCGACTGGGTGCTGACCGCGCACCAGCGCTCTGGCGGCGAGATGGTGCCCACCTCCTCCGGCGAGATCGAGGCCGGGGCGACGCTCACGGTTCCGGGGATCGAACGACGCGACGACCGATGGGTGCATGTGGGCGGGTTCGCCGGGGCGGGGGGACGGCAAGGTCGGCACAGCGAGGACTTCCTCCCGCTGTGGGAGGAGATGACGGGCCTGTACCGGGCCCTGCCGGGGGCGACGTGGTGAGGACCGAGGCCGAAGCGCTGGAGCGCCGGGTCCGGGAGGCCCTGGACTCGGTGGCCGACCCGGAGATCCCGGCGTGCTCGATCACCGACCTGGGGATGGTTGAACGGGTCGAGGTCACGGACGACGGGGTCCAGGTCGACCTCCTGCCGACGTTCGTGGGCTGTCCGGCCAAGGACCTGATCGGGCAGGACGTTCGAACGGCGCTCGAAGTGGCCGCCGAGGGGCGAGCGGTGCGAGTGCGGTTCGTCCACGACCCGCCGTGGACCACAGAGCGCATCACCCCGCGGGGCCGGGAGCGGCTGCGGGGGTTCGGCATCGCCCCGCACTGGGACCGCCCGGCCACGGTCCAGCTGCTGTCGAAGTCGGGAGTGCCGTGCCCGTTCTGCGGTAGCGAGGACACCCTGATGGAGTCCCCATGGGGACCCACCCCGTGCCGGACGCAGCACTGGTGTCGGTCCTGCCGGAACCCCTTCGAGGGGTTCAAGGAGAAGGGATCGCCTGCTACAGCGTCGGCTTCGTGACCATCAGGAACACGATCACCACCACGATGATGCCCAGCACGACGCCGCTGATCGCCTGCCGTTTCGCCAGCGCCCGGTAGCGGGCCGACCCGGGCCCCTCCGCCTCCAAAGCCTCGATCTGGCGGCGGAGCGTCGGGGTGTACACGCCCGCCGCCAGGATCACGGTCGTCGTGTAGAGGATCAGGGCCACCAGGACCCAGAACGTGGTGAGGTGGAGCCCCGGCGTGGTCAGGACCATGACCAGCCCGGTTACGAGCAGGACGCCGTAGGCCGGGTTGGCGAACCGGTCGTCGAGGATCTTCACCCCCCGCAGCGCGAACGACTGGTGCTCCGGCGTGCGGGCCGCCCGGCGCAGCCAGATCGCGTACGAGGCGTTGAAGCCAACGGCGACGATGGCCATGAGGACGTGCAGGAACTTGAGGACCTCGTAGCCGGTGATCACGCCTTGCGCTTGATCTCCATCCACCACTCGACGAACTCGGAGCAGCGGCCCTCGTCGTCAAGGGTGACCTCCCACATGTCGCTGTAGTCGTGCTCCTCCTGTGGGTAGGAGATCCAGCAGCGGACGAACCCGACGTCCTCGCAGACCGCCCGGATCTCCCAGCGGAAGGACCAGTCTCCGGGCTCATCCTTCCTGGCCAGCCAGCCCTCGATGATCCCGTCGCGTCCGATCCACGGTTCCCGGTGCGGGGCCGTGAAGTACCTGGCGTCCTCGGTGAACAGGTCGGCGATGTCCTCGGGCCGGTTCGACTCCCACGCCCGGGCGTAGCGTTCCACCCAATCGCTCAGTACGGCGCGATCCATGGACCCATGATGGCGCTCTTGACGTCGTGTAACCAAACGGTTACGCTTCTTCCCGTGGGACTCGACGCCTCGCTCGCGGCGCTGGCCGACCCGACCCGGCGGGAGCTTCTCCGGCTGGTCGGTGAGCGCCAACGCAAGGCAGGCGAGCTGGCCGAGGCGTTCCCGGTCAGCCGGCCGGCCGTGTCGAAGCACCTCCGGGTGCTCCGCGAGGCCGGCCTGGTCGAGGCCGAGTCGAGGGGGCGGGCCCGGATCTACCGCCTGGCGCCGGGAGGGATCTCGGAGGTCCGGCGCTGGGTCGAAGAGACCGGGAGGTTATGGGACTCGGCCCTGGAGGCGTTCCGGGCCCACGTGGAGGGGGTCGGCCCATGAAGGTGGTCCGGTCGGTCACCGTTCGGGTTCCTCCGGAGCGGGCCTTCGCAGCGTTCTGGCAAGAGATCGGGACGTGGTGGCCGCTCGGTGAGGGGTACGCCTTCGCCGGCGACCGATGGGGGGACATGGTGATCGAGGGACGGGAAGGCGGCCGCGTGTACGAGCGGGCCCGGGACGGCGAGGTGTTCCACATCGGGTCCGTGACGGCCTTCGAGCCGCCTTCACGCCTCGTGTTCACATGGGGCGAGGCCACCGACGAGTGGGAGGCACCGACCGAGATCGAGGTCCGGTTCACCGCCCAGGGAGCGGCCACACGGGTCGACCTCGAGCACCGGGGCTTCGAGCGGATCGGGCCGGACGCCGGGCCGACCATCGCCCAGTACGAGCAGGGGTGGGCGGTCGTCCTGGATCGCTTCGCCGTCCACGGAGGGAAGGAGGCATCGTGAAGGAGATCATCCACACCGTCGAGATCAAGGCCCCCGTGGCCTCGGTCGAGGAGGCCCTCACCACCGAATCGGGCCTGTCGAGCTGGTGGACCCAAGGGGTGTCGGTGCAGGGCGACCGCATCGCGTTCACGTTCGAGGAGGGCTTCAACCCCGTGATGCGCGTCGAGCACCGGGAGCCCGGGAAGCTGGTGGCGTGGGCTCCCGAGTCCGGCGCCGACCCGTGGATGGGGAGCACGATCCGCTTCGAGCTCGGTGAGCGCGACGGCAGGACCGGGATCCTGTTCCGGCATCGGTACGGCCAGGACCTCCCGGACGAGATGTTCGGCGTGTTCAACTTCAACTGGGCCTACTACCTCGAGAGCCTGCGCCAGCTCTGCGAGGAGGGTACCGGGAAGCCGTTCCAGCCGGAGGAGTGATGCCCGAGCCGGCGGGCCGCCGGGGGAAGGAACCCGGCCCGGCGACCCGCTCGGCCCGCGGCGGGACTAGGTGATCTGCCCCCGGATTTCGCCGCCGGGGAAGTCGCCCGGACCGGTGTTCGTCGGGGCGACGTTGTCGTTCGTGTGCACGTTCGCATAGGTCACGCCGGCGATCATCGCATCGATCAGCTCGTCGATCTCACCGGCCGCGATGCCCTGGTTGGCAGGCCCGATCACGTCGGCCGCATCGATCGTTCCGGTGACGGTGCCGCCCGTGGCCGGGCACGCGGGCTTGTCGCCGCCGCCGCACAGGAAGGCGCTGACGCCTCCGTTCACCGCGGTTTGCCCGAAGTGGATGTGGGCGGCAAACGCGTTCTGGATGTTCGAGTACGTGAGGGTGTACTCGATCGTCGGGCCCGCGGGGTCGACCTTGGCCTGGAAGCTGCCGCCGGCCTCGGTGGACACGGCCGGGACCTCCTCGTACCCGGTCAGCTCGGCCTTGAAGTTGCCGCCGGGGACGGCCGCGCTCGGGACCACGAGCAGCCCGATCGCCGCCAAGGCCACGACGGCGCCGAGCAGGACGCGTGCTCGCATGACTTCCTCCTTTCGATCGACAGATCTCCGGTGGAAATTCGTCGCGACCGGGGCCGGGGTTCGGTCCGGTTCAGCGGCCCCGGAAGCGGGGCTCCCGCTTCTCAGCGAAGGCCATGACCCCCTCGAGGTGGTCATCGGTCTGGCCCATCCGGGCCTGCGCCTCGGCCTCGGACTCGAGCGCCGCCTCCAGGTCGAGCTCGGTGGCCCCGCGCAGGAGGGCCTTGGTCTCGGCGATCGCCGCGGTGGGCATGGCCGCCAGGCGGGCGGCGAGCTCGAAGGTCTCCTTCTCCAGCGCGTCCTCAGGGACCACCCGGTTGACCAGCCCGATGTCCAGGGCCGTGTCGGCGTCGATGACCTCTCCGGTGATCGAGAGCTCGAGGGCGCGGGCATGGCCGATGATCCGGGGAAGCAGCCACGTCCCACCGGAGTCGGGGATCAGCCCGATCTTGACGAAGGCCTGGGTGAACCGGGCCTCCTCGGCCGCGATCCGGATGTCGCACGCGGCCGCCAGCGAGACGCCTGCCCCGGCCGCCACGCCGTTCACCGCGGCGATGACCGGCTTGGGGGTGGAGACCACGGCCGGGATCAGCCGATGGTACGACTCCTCGAGATGCTTCCGGATGTCGGGACGGTCCCC
>DASQWG010000039.1:0-6769 GCA_035640375.1 Actinomycetota bacterium | reverse complement strand
CCGCCTCGGCACCGATCCCCACGCCGGCCTCGATCGCCGGGTACGAGGCTTCTCTGCTCCCGGGCGAGGAGAAGATCGTGGTCCTCCAGCGGGGTCCCGCCGGGGACCCCTCGGCGCCGGAGGGGGCGTGCTTCCCGGGTGAGAAGGCCCACGAGGCCGTGGAGGCTGGATGGGACGCGGTGCTTTTCGTCAACCACCACGCGGGTGAGGCGGCCAGCGCGACCGTGCCCTTCTGTGGATCCGGGGCGTTCGTGGATGAGGTCGTCGGCGTGTGCACCACACACGCAGCCTTCCACCGGCTGTTCGACACCCCGCCGTTCGCTCCGCCGTTCACCTACCCGGACGGACCGGCCATCGGCGCTCTTAGCAGCGGGAAGATCGAGGCCACGGCCGCGTTCGATGGGTGGGGGTACGTGCACCTGTTCAGCAACACGCCCACGGGTTCGCCTCCGAGGTTCGCGGAGCTGGACACGTACGCGATCAACGAGGCGCACGACCCCGCCTACGCGGTGGGCTTCGGTGACCTGAGCGTGCACGAGGTTGCCACCGACAAGCAGAGCGCCTCGCACGCCTACCTGTCGTACTACTCGGGCGGGCTCCGATCGCTGGAGATCCAGGGCACCGAGCTGGTCGAGGTGGGCGGCTATCTCGATCCGGCAGGGAACAACTTCTGGGGCGTGGAGACCTTCGTCCGCGGCGGCGACTCGTACATCCTGGCGAGCGACCGCGACGACGGCCTCTGGATCTTCAAGCGCACCGACAGCTAGTCGGCGCGTTCTCGGGAAGGGGCCGGCCTTCGGGCCGGCCCCTTCCTCATGCTCGAGCCGGACGGGTCACGTCGGCCACCACCGCCCCGAGATGGCGGATCAGGTCCGAGGGCGCCACATGAAGGTTCACGCCCCTGGCCCCGCCGCCGATGGCCACCCGCTCCTTCCCCTCCACTGCTGCGTCGGCCACGACCGGCCAGGCATGGGTCGATCCGAACGGGGTGATGGCCCCCCGCTCGTACCCCGTGGCCTGGCGAGCCTCAGCCTGGTCGGGGAGGGACAGCCGTTTCACTCCCAGCGCCGCCCGCAGCTTCGGCCAGTCGATCTGGCGTCCCCCCGGCACCAGGACGAACACGTAGTCGGCCTCGGCTCGGCGGACCACGATCGTCCGGAGGAGCTGGTTCACATCGATCCGCTGGAGGGCGGCGCTCTCTTCGGCGCTGGTCGGAGGGTCGGTCGTGACCACGGTGACCGGAAGGTCCGATCCAGCGAGCGCCCTGGTGGCAGGGGTGTCCGGCTGCATCCGCTCACGATATCGGCACGCGCAGGTCAAGCGAGGTATAATAAGGCCCTGTGGCGGACACAGACGTCTATCGAACCCAGAGCGGCCTCATCCTGCGCGTCCTCCACGCAGAAGACGGTGGGCTGAAGGTGGAGATGCTGAAAGAAGGGACCTGGATCGCCGGCCGGATCGGGATGGCCGGGCTCCGACTCTCGCCCTCCACCAGGAAGCTCACCGAGCGGCAGATCCAGGCCCTTCCCGAGTAGTCGCTAGCCGGCCTTCCGGATCGCTCGGATCAGGTCCCACTTGCCCATCTTCGATCGACCCTCGATGCCTTGCCGCCTGGCCACGTCGTAGAGCTCCTGCCGGGTCCGGTCCTCGAGGTTCCGGCCGGACAGCTGCCCACGCCCGCGCTTGCGGGCCTTCGCGGCCTGTCGGCCCAGGTCTCGTCGGGTCGCCTTCGGGAGATGAGCGATCGTCCGCTTCTTGCGGGCGGCCCGCTGCGCCTTCTGGATGTTGCGCTTGGCGGCGGTCCGCTGTCTCTGGGTCGCCATCGACGACCACCTCCTTGCATCGGTATCTACCCTTCGGCGGCACCTTCCTCACCTTCCGGCAACCCGGACGCCAGCGCCTGGACGATATCCTCCTCGAGCCAGCCGAGGTAGACGAACACCACGAACGCGGGTGCGCGTGGGTCGTCCTCCGGAAGGCCCTCCTCGGAGAGCTCCTCGGTGACGTCGAGTCGGGTGCCGAGGACCAGCCGAAGGTCGTTGACGGCGGTCAGCCACGCCGTGACCTCCTCCTCGGTCAGCTCGGTGGCGTCGATGGTCCGCTCCATCGCCGCGAGCGCGTCGAGTCGCTCCCGGCTCAGCTCGGGCGAGACCAGGCCCTCGTACTCGGCCTGCCGCTGCGGGTCATCGCGGTACGCGGGCGGGAACAGCCGGCGGAGGGCGGGGTCATCGGTTCCCAGCAGGTCCCGGAGCTGCCGGGGGAGCGTGCGGAGCAGTTCCCGTTCCTCGGTCGACAGCCGCAGCCGGTACCGGTTGCGGCGGGTGCGCTGCACGCGCGGGCGTGGAAGAGCGGTCACCTCAGTCGTGACGCATGGTGGCCCACAGGCCGTGGGCGTGCAGTCGGGAGCACCAGTACTCGCATCGCTCCATGGTCCCGCTGGCCACGTCGGACCGACCTTCGGTGTGGACCTGCATCATGAGGCGATGCGCCTTCGCCTTGGGATACCCGAACAGCTTCTGGAACACGTAGGTCACGTACGACATCAGGTTGATCGGGTCGTTCCACACGGTGACCACCCAGGGCCGGTCGGCCTCGACGTCCTCGCGGCCGGTGGGCTGCTCCACCTCGACAGGTGCCGCGGTCGTGCCCACGACCCGATGCTACTCGACGACGAGCGCGAGGCGACATCCGCTCCAGGGCAATGGGTTCGCCGCTCAGGCAGGAGTCAGACGGTAGACGGGCCCGGCGATCGAGATGAGGTACAGCTCTCCCGCCTGATCCTCACCGAACGAGACGAGGTTGTCGACCCGGATGCCCAGCTCGACGTGGCGGAACCCTTGGTTGGCCGGGACCAGCGCGCGCACGGAAGGGTTGTAGAAGTCCCCGAAGAGGTACGCGCCGCGGAGCGCCGGGATGGCCGAGCCCCGGTAGACGAAGCCACCGATCACCGTGGCGCCCAGGGCTCGGCCGTAGTCGTACACGGGACCCACTGTGCGCTTCGGGTACGGCGGCTCGAAGGGGAGCGAGCCTTCGAACGCGTCCCAGCCGTAGTTCTCGCCGCCCGACGACCCCCCCGGCTGGACATCGATCTCCTCGCGCGCGGTCTGACCGACGTCGCCGATCCACAGGTCGGCGGTCTCTCCGTCGAACGAATAGCGCCACGGGTTGCGCAGGCCGAAGGCCCAGATCTCGGGCCTGGCTCCGTCCCGGCCCGTGAACGGGTTGTCGGGGGGGATCCCGTAGCCGCGGCCGTCGGCCGGCCGAGGGTCGATCCGCAGCATCTTTCCCAGCAGCGTCCCGAGGTCCTGGGCGTTGTCGTGCGGATCCCCAGCGCTGCCACCGTCCCCCAGGCCGACGTACAGGGGGCCGTCCGGCCCGAAGGCCAGGTGTCCGCCGTTGTGGTTGCTGTACGGCTGGTCGACGGTCAGTACCTCCCGGCGGCTCTCCGGCACGATCCCGTCCTCGGTCGTGGCGAACTCGTGGAGTCGCGTGTCGCCGGCACGGTCGGTGTAGTTGACATACAGGAACCGGCCGTCGGGGGAGAACGTCAGGCCGAGGAGTCCCTGTTCGGTCCCGGCCGAGACCTCGCCGGACAGCTCCAGAACCGTCCGCTGCGGACCGCCCGGCCGAAGGGCCACGATCCGTCCGCCCTTCTCGGCCACGTACAGGGCATCGTCGCCGGGCCGGGTGGCCATGCCCAGGGGCTGCTCGAGGACGGCCACCCGAACGAGGCGAAGTTGGACCTCGCCGAGGTCCGGGGTCGGGGAGGGGGATCCGTTGTTGCCCGGAGTGGGCGTGGCGCCCGGAAGGGGGAGGGACGGCGGCGCCGGAGCGGTCGGCGTGGCCGGCTCGCAGGCGACGGCCGCAAGCAGCGCCAAGGCCAGGAGCGCGGGCCTCCCCATGCCGCCACGATACGGTGCCCCCGGAGTTACGGCACGGTTCGGCGGACGCGGACGGCCACCAGGGTGAGGAGGAGAAGGCCCAGGGCGATTCCCGTGTCCGCCTTCCACGGCGTGCCGACCGGCTCCGTGATCTGGGCCACGGCCTCCACGGGCGCTGCCTCGACCGCGTCTCCCACGACCACGGCCCCGACCATGCCCGGGTGCCACGTACAGACGTACGGGTAGACGCCGGCCTCGGCGAACCGGTGGGAGACCGAGCCGCGCAGCCGCATGGTCTCCCAGCTTCCCCATTCGCCGTGCGCCCCCAGGACGTTGTGCCGAACCGGGTCGTCGTTCGAGAAGGTCACCAGGGTCCCGGGCTCCGTGTGGAGGGTCGTGGGCTCGAAGCAGAACCCGGAGATCGAGACGGCCGAGCCCGTTCCTTCGGTGGTGGGCCGGCCACAGCCACCGCCGCCGCTGGCCGCCGCCGGGGCCGCGGGGATTCCGGCCAGGGCCGAGGCCGCCAGCACGGCCACGATCGCGATCCGCATGGCTCCTCCTTCCGTCCTCGCAGGTTCAGACGCCGCGAGACGGAGGGAGGTTCGGGATGGTCAGGACGCTCGTCGGGCCAGGATGCGGACGATACGGTCCTCGAGCCGCACCGCCACGTCCTTCGACATGCCCCGGCTGAGGATCGAGAACGAGGCCCACGAGCTGGTGCGGCGGAGCCAGACGTAGCCCGAGAGCGCGGAGATCGACGTGAGCGTCCCGGTCTTGGCGTGGACGCGAAGGTGCCGGAGGCGGCCCCCCAGCGTTCCCTGGCCCGGTTCGGGGAGCGCATCGCGTAGCGCCTCGCCCCAGGAGAGGTCCTCGGCCGCCTCGAGGAGCCGCGTCAGCCCGCGCGGCGACACCCGGTTCGCGTAGGACAGGCCGGACCCGTCGTGGGCCCGGACCTCCACGCCCCATCCGGCTGCGAACCCGTGGATCGCCGACGCTCCCTTGGCGATGCTTCCGGGGATGCCCATGGCCTCGACGCCCAGGCGCTTGGCCAGGACCTCGGCCCAGAAGTTCGAGGAGAACCGGTTCATCGTGTCGAGGAGCTGGGGCAGCGGATCGGAGGAGATCTCGGCCACCGGGGCGAGGCCGGTGGGCGCCTTGCCCGTCCCGGCCGGCCCCGCCACCGACACCCCGAGGTTCCGGAGCTCGCGGCGCAGGGCCCGGGCGGCCCGGATCTCGGGGTCGCGGACGTGCACCCCGCCGGCCTGGTTCCCCTCGAATGTGAGCGCCGTGGGGAGCGCCACCTGGCTCCGGGGGAAGTCACGCTTCCAGCCGGGCGCGAACCAGTCGCGCTTGAAGTACCCGCTGCTGCCGAGCACGGCACCCTCGATGTGGCTCACACCGGCGTCCCGGACCCGTTGCGCCAACAGCCGCATCGTGGCCTCCCGGTTGTCCGGGTCGCCGGACCCCACGATCCACAGGTCGCCGGCGAGGATCCCCCCCACCGGCGGCGTGGCCGCCGCGGCCTGGGTCACCAGCACGGCCTCGGGGCCCAGCGCGTTGAGGAGGGCCATCGACAGCAGGAGCTTCTCGTTCGACGCCGGGGTCCGTCGATGGGCCGCTCCGTGGCCGTACAGGTCCACGCCCTCGTCGCGCACGGAGACGCCGACGGGCAGGCCTCGAACCAGCCGGTCGATCTCGGCAGCCCAGCCGGGCTGGGGCCCCCGCGTGGTCGGGATCGCGACCGAGGTCGCCCCGGCCGGCCCCGCGCCGGCGGCGAGGCACAGGGCGGTGAGCCCCGCGACGATCCACCCCCGTGTCCCCATGCTCCCTCCCAAGGCCGCACATTGTGACCGGTTCGGGCGTTCCACTCAAGCAGGGCAGGCTCGCGGCGTGGGCCCGCGGTTGTCTAGAGTTGGGGACCGTGCTCCTGGAAGGCCGACGGCTGCTGATCACCGGCGTCCTGACGCCGCAGAGCATCGCGTTCGCGGTGGCCCGCCGGGCCCAGGAGGAGGGCGCCGAGGTGCTCCTGACGGGGTTCGGTCGAGGCCTGTCGATCACCGAGCGGAGCGCCAAGCGGCTCCCATCCCCGCCGGACGTGCTCGAGATGGACGTCACCGACACGGCCCAGGTCGAAGCGGTCGCCTCCGAGGTCGGCTCGAGGTGGGGCCGACTCGACGGCCTCCTCCACGCCATCGCCTTCGCTCCCGAGGATGCCCTGGGAGGCCGGTTCCTGGAGACGCCGTGGGACAGCGCGGCCACGGCGATCCGGGCCAGCGCCTACTCGCTGAAGGAGCTGGCCGTGGCCCATCGTGAGCCGCTCCGGGAGGGGCGGGGGAGCGTGGTCAGCCTGGACTTCGACGCCACGGTGGCGTGGCCGGCGTACGACTGGATGGGCGTGTCGAAGGCCGCCCTCGAGTCGGTCACGCGGTACCTGGCCCGCGACCTCGGCGGCGAGGGGATCCGGGTGAACTGCGTGGCCGCCGGCCCGCTCCGAACGGTTGCGGCGAGGGGGATCCCCGGCTTCGACGCGTTCATCGACCGGTGGGAGCGTCGAGCGCCGCTGGGGTGGGACCCCACCGATCCGGGCCCCGTGGCCGAGGCGTGCGTGTGGCTCCTGTCCGACCGGTCCGGGGGGATCACGGGCGAGATCGTCCACGTCGACGGGGGGTTCCACGCCATGGGCACCGACCTTCGGCCCTGACGTTCGGTCGGATCCCGGGAACGGTTGCTAGGCTCGGGGCATGGTTCGGAGGGCGTTCCTCGCCGCGCTGGCCGCGCTCACCCTCGCCGGATGCTCGGCGAAACTGACGCCTGATGCGGTCGGCACACAGCCCACCGCCGGCGCGGAGCCCTTTGTCGACGCCGGGACCGCCACGCCGTCCTCGCCG
>DASQWG010000038.1:0-2057 GCA_035640375.1 Actinomycetota bacterium | reverse complement strand
CGTCGGCATGCCGGTCGAGGGGCCGGCGCGCTGGACGTCGATGATGACCAGCGGCAGCTCGAGCGCGACCGCCAGCCCGATCGTCTCGGCCTTGAGGTCGAGCCCCGGCCCGCTGGTGCCGGTCACGCCCAGGTCGCCGGCGAACGCCGCCCCCAGCGCCATGTTCGCCGCGGCGATCTCGTCCTCGGCCTGGAACGTCCGCACGTCGAAGTTCTTGTGCTTCGACAGCTCGTGCAGCAGCTCGGACGCCGGCGTGATCGGGTACGAGGCGTAGAACAGCGGGAGCCCGCTCCGCACGCTGGCCGCCACGAGGCCGTACGCGGTCGCGGTGGCGCCGTTGATGTTTCGGTACGTCCCCGGCTCCGCCGGCGCGGGCTTGACCTCGTAGTGGACCGCGAAGATCTCCGTGGTCTCGCCGAAGTTGTATCCGGCCCGGAACGCCGCGAGGTTGGCGTCCCTGATGGCCTCCTTGGAGGCGAACTTCCGCTCGATCCACCGCTCGGTCGGGTCCGTGGGACGCCCGTACATCCACGACAGGAGCCCCAGAGCGAAGAAGTTCTTGGATCGCTCGGCCTCCTTCTTGGTGATGCCGGCGATGCCGTCGAGGGCCCGAACCGTGATCGTGGTCATCGGCACCGTGTACAGCTGGTACTCGTCCAGCGAGCCGTCCTGGAGGGGGTTCGACTCGTATCCCGCCTTCTCCAGGTTTCGGTCGGTGAACCCGTCCTCGTTGGCGATGACGATGCCGCCTTTCTCGAGGTCGTCGAGGTTCACCTTCAGCGCCGCGGGGTTCATGGCCACCAGCACGTTTGGCTGGTCGCCCGGGGTGAGGATGTCGGCCGATGCGAAGTGGATCTGAAACGCCGAGACGCCGTGGAGCGTGCCCGCCGGCGCCCTGATCTCGGCCGGGAAGTCCGGCAGCGTGGCCAGGTCGTTGCCGACCACGGCGGTCGCGTTGGTGAACCGGTCGCCCGTCAGCTGCATCCCGTCGCCGGAGTCGCCGGCGAACCGGATGGTGACGTCCCGCTTCTGCTCGACCTGCTTGGTGGCCATGTGGCCCGCAGGGCCGGGACCCGTGCCCGGCCGCGTCCCCTCCTCTTGTTCGCTCGAACCTATGGTACCGGAGAGGCCCGTCTGATCGGCCGGACGGAGCGCTCCGGGGTGCCGCCGCCTAGAGCCCGAGGTCCTTCTTGGCCAGCTCCACGCCCTCCACCATGTTCCGGAGCTTGGCGTGGGCGACATCCCACGACCGGGTCCGGAGGCCGCAGTCGGGGATGACGTGGATCCGAGCGGGGTCCTCGAACACCTCGACCGAATGCAGGACCCGATCCCGGACCAGCTCGGGCGGCTCGATGAAATCGGTGTGGATATCGAGGACCCCCACCCCCAGGATCGGGCGGTACGGCAGATCCCGGAATTTGGGAAGGACCCGGTACCCGGGCCGATCGTCCGCGGTGGTCCCCAGGTCCCGTCCGTCGTAGTTGGCGAACCCCACGGCGAACTGCCGGCACTCGGTCATCCCCTCGATGGCCGGGAAGAACAGGTCGTAGTCCGAGAAGCACAGGTGGGTGGAGAACGCCCCTTCCAGCCCCCGGACGCTGGCGTTGAACGACTCGACGAACAGGTCGAGCTCTTCCTGCCCGGTGGAGCCGGCCGGCTCGTCGATCTGGAGCCACCGGGCCCCCAGACCGATCAGTGACACGAGGTTCGGACGGATCAGGTCGGTGGCCACGTCGAGGACAAGCCGCCGACGGGCCGATCGCCGCGGCCCTCCGTGCGGCCTCCCGACGGCGGGGTCGACGAAGTAGTGCTCGTCGAACGACCAGTCCGCGATGGTGTACGCCCCGGTGATGGGGACCTTCAGCTCCGCCCGGGCGACCTCGCGGACGAAGGCGAACTCCTCGTTGTGGTACGGCTCCCTCAGTCCGACCGGTCCCGTGACCGCGGCCTTCGAGTAGTACTTGTTGTCGAATGCTCGGACGCTTCCGCGCCACTCGAACCCGTCGGCGTGGGCGATGGCCCACGCGTACATCTCGGACCGCTGCTGCTCCCCGTCG
>DASQWG010000037.1:0-2192 GCA_035640375.1 Actinomycetota bacterium | reverse complement strand
GGTCGTCGGCGCTGGCCAGCAAGGCCACGGGGTTCCCCATCGCCAAGATCGCCGCGAAGCTCGCGGTCGGATATCGCCTCGACGAGATCGTCAACGACATCACCGGGGAGACTCCCGCATGCTTCGAGCCCGCGCTCGACTACGTCGTGGTCAAGGTGCCCCGGTGGGCCTTCGAGAAGTTCCCGGCCGCCGACGCACGCCTCACCACCACGATGAAGTCGGTGGGCGAGGTGATGGCGGTGGGAAGGACGTTCAAGGAAGCGCTGGGCAAGGCCATCCGCTCCCTCGAGCGGAAGGACGATCGTCTGGAGGTGCTCCCGAGGGAGGACTTCCTGGGGGCGCTCGCGATTCCATCGGAACGGCGGATCGAGCTCATCGAGCAGGCCGTCCGCGAGGGTCACTCCGTCGAGGCCATCGCGGAGGCCTCCCGGATCGATCCGTGGTTCGTCGATCAGATCGCCCAGGTCGCCGAGGGGGCCGAACGATTGGACGGCGCTCGGCTCTCCCGGGTCTCCGGTGAGGAGCTGGGCGAAGCGAAACGGCTGGGCCTCTCCGATCGGCGCCTGGCCGGGCTCCTCGGCGCCGGGGAACGGGAGGTCCGGGCGGCCAGGAGAGCAGTTGGGGGCGCTCCCGCGTTCAAGACCGTCGACACGTGCGCCGGGGAATTCGCGGCCCGAACTCCTTATTACTACTCCACGTACGAGCGAGCCTCGGAGGTGCGGCCGGCAGACCGCCCCCGGGTGGTGATCCTCGGGGCCGGACCCAACCGCATCGGGCAGGGGATCGAGTTCGACTACGCCTGCGTCCACGCGGCGTACGCCCTTCGCGAGGAGGGGTACGAGACCGTCATGGTCAACTCGAACCCCGAGACAGTGTCCACCGACTACGACACCAGCGACCGTCTCTACTTCGAGCCCTTGACCGTCGAGGACGTGCTGGCCGTGTGCGAGGCCGAGGAGCCGGAGGGCGTCATCGTTCAGCTCGGCGGCCAGACCCCACTCACGCTCGCCGCCGAGCTGGAGGCGGAGGGGTTCCCGATCCTCGGGACCCCACCGGCGGCCATCGACCTCGCCGAGGACCGGGGGAAGTTCGCCGCCCTCCTCACCCGGCTGGGCATCTCTCATCCGCCGCACGGCGAGGCCGCGTCGGAAGAGGAAGCGCTGGCCGTCGCCGAGCGGATCGGGTACCCGGTTGTGGTTCGACCCTCCTACGTCCTCGGGGGGCGGGCCATGGAGATCGTGTACACGAACGAGGAGCTGGCCGGTTACGTGGAGACGGCGACCGCGGCGAGCCCGGAGCATCCGGTGTTCATCGATCGGTTCCTGGAGGGAGCCATCGAGGTCGACGTCGATGCCGTGGCCGACGGGGAGGACGTGTTCATCGGCGCGGTCATGGAGCACATCGAGGAGGCCGGGGTCCACTCCGGCGATTCGTCGTGCACGATCCCGCCGGTCACCCTGTCGGACGAGGAGCTCGACGAGGCCGAGCGGCTCGCCAGACGGATCGCGGAGGAACTGGGCGTGCGCGGATTGTTGAATCTGCAGCTCGCGGTGAAGGACGAGAGGATCTTCGTCCTGGAGGCGAACCCGCGGGCGTCGAGAACCGTGCCCTTCGTCTCGAAGGCCACGGGGATCCCCCTGGCCAAGGTGGCCGCACGGGTCATGGCTGGTCGCACCCTCCGAGAGCTCCGGGCCGAGGCGCTGGTGCCGGACGACCCGGCGCACTACCGCCACCTCCGCCACGTGGCCGTGAAGGCCGCCGTCCTTCCGTTCTCCCGATTCCCGGGGGTGGACACCATCCTCGGGCCGGAGATGCGCTCGACCGGAGAGGTCATGGGGATCGCATCCGATCTGGGCGTGGCCCTGGCCAAGGCCCAGCAGGCCACGGGGGCCTCCCTCCCGGAGAAGGGAACCGTCTTCGTCAGCGTGGCCAACCGCGACAAGCGGGCCATCGTCTTCCCGGTGAAGCGCCTGGCCGACATGGGCTTCGCCATTGTGGCCACGGGAGGCACGGCGGGCCTCCTGGCTCGAGCGGGCGTCCCGGTGTCCCAGGTGGCCAAGATGAGCGAGGGGAAGCCGAACGCCGCCGACCTCATCCTGGACGGGAAGGTCGATCTCGTGATCAATACGCCGTTCGGGCGAGGACCACGGGGCGACGGGTATTGGATCCGCAACGCAGCGGCGAGGGCCGGC
>DASQWG010000036.1:0-3499 GCA_035640375.1 Actinomycetota bacterium | reverse complement strand
CACCCTCGAGTTGTCCCCGACGTACGCGGGCCCCTCGACCTTCGCCTCAGGGTGCACCTCGGCGCCCTCGCCGAGCCACACGCCTCGGTCGAGCTCGAAGCCGGTCGGGGTGATGCTCACCTTGCGGTCGAGGATGTCCCGGTGAACCTCGAGGTAGGCCTCGAGGTGGCCGACGTCGGCCCAGTACCCCTCGGCCACGAACCCGTACAGGGGCAGTCCCTTCTCGAGCAGGAGGGGGAACAGGTCCTTGGCGAAGTCGAACTCCTCGTTTACCGGCACGTGCGCGAGCACCTCGGGCTCCAGCACGTAGATCCCGGTGTTGATCGTGTCGCTGAACACCTCACCCCACCCGGGCTTCTCCAGGAACCGCTCGACGCGTCCGTCCTCGCCGGTGATGACGATGCCGAACTCGAGCGGGTTCTCCGCCCTCTTCAGCACCACGGTGGCCGCGGCGCCACGCTCGCGGTGGAACCTGGCCGCGGCGGTGAGGTCGAGGTCGGTGACGTGGTCCCCCGACATGACCAGGAAGGTGTCGTCCAGGAACTGCTCAGCGTTCTTGACGCTCCCGGCGGTCCCCAGGGGCTCGTTCTCGGTGGCGTAGACGAGCGACAGCCCGAGGTCGGACCCGTCGCCGAAGTAGTGGCGCACCACGCTGGCCAGGAACTGCACGGTGGCCACGACCTCGGTCAGGCCATGCTCCCGGAGGAGGACCAGAACGTGCTCCATCATCGGCCGGCCCACGATCGGGAGCATCGGCTTCGGCTGGTTGCTGGTCAGCGGGCGGAGGCGCGTTCCCTGGCCACCCGCCATAACGACGCCCTTCACGCGGGCCATGATACCCGCGGCCCCTCCAGGTTCGGCGTCAGCCTCGCAGGGCCGCTCGGAGGTCGCGGGCGTACGCGACGGCCGCCGCGTAGTACTCGAGCGCGCCCACGCCGAACCACAGCCAGCCGAACACCGCCGCGAAGTCCTCGAACGGCAGATGGGCGTTCGACCAGGCGATCGCCGGCGCCCCCCACATCAGGGTGAACGTGGCGTACTTGCCGATCGGGCGGACCTCGATCCTCGGGCCTCGGGTGAGCCACAGCCACACCGCAGCGGCCAGCACGACCGCGTCACGGACCAGGATCACCAGGGCCGCCCACAGCGGAAACAGGTCCAGTGCGACGAACGTGACCAGCGCGGCGCCCATGGCCAGGCGGTCGGCGAGCGGGTCGAGGAGCTTGCCGACCTCGGTGACCTGCCCGGTGCGACGGGCCACGACGCCGTCGACCCAGTCGGTGGAGACGACCGCCCCCAGGAGCAGGAACCCTCCCAGCCGGGTGTCCTCGGAGAGGAGCAGCACCACGAAGGCCGGAATCATCAGGATCCGGAACGCCGACAGGGCGTTCGGGACGGTGAGCACGCGGCGGTGGTTCGACACCCGCGGGCGATTCTAGGGCCGTGCGCAGCCGGGAGGCGTTATCCGGCCAGGCGGCGCAGCTCCTCCAGCTCCGGAGCGCGAGACCGGCGCCGTCGCCGCGTGGAGCTGCGACGCGAGGGGCTCCGGCGCCGTCGGGCAACCGGTGCCGGTTCTACCTTCGGCACGGGCGCGTAGCGGATCAGGTAGAGCGCGGCGCCCAGGGCCAGGATGCCGCCGGCAAGCAGCATCAGGACGGTGGGCTGCGCAGGCAGCCCCAGCATGACCAGGAGGATCGTGACGACCAGCCCCCACATACCGACGACGCCGCCGAACGAGACCAGGAAGAGCGCGATCTGTCGCCGGCCGACCCGGCCGATATCCACAGCGTCGAGGAGGGCGATGCCGACGCACAGCGCGACCAGCCCGACGAGCGCGGCCGGTCCATGGAAGCCAGCCAGGATCGTCAGGAGGGCCCCACCCGCAGCGGCGCCGAACCCAACGGTCCGCAGCGGCATGGGCTCGACGATCCGAAGGGCCATATCGGAGGGAATAGGTACCCGCCGCCGGTTGCCCTCAAACCGTGTGGCGGAGAAATCGGGTTCGATCGCGGGCGCTCCCGCTCGTCGGGCCGGGCGGATTCGAACCGCCGACCTCTTGACCCCCAGTCAAGCGCGCTAACCAAGCTGCGCCACGGCCCGGACCCCTCGATTCTACCGGGTCGGAGGAACGCTCAGCGACGGCGGCGGAACGTGAGGCGGATCGGGACACCGTCGAGGCCGAAGGCCTGGCGCAACCGGTTCTCCACGAACCTGGCGTATGCCGCGGGGATCGGCCCCGAGCTGAACAGCACGAATCGCGGCGGCCCCGCGGCCACCTGCGAGGCGTACCGGATCCGGCCGGTCTGCCGCGGCGGCGAGTGCTCGGCCTGTGCCCGCTGGAGGACCCTGTTGACCTCGGCCGTCCCTACCCGTCGGGTCCACGCCTCATGGGTTCGGAGGAGCGCGGGGGCCACCTTCGACACCCCGGCCGCGGTGAGAGCGGAGGTCCGCACGACCGGGGCGCCGGGAAAAACCGCCACCCGCTCGCGGATCTGGCCGAACCGCTCCGCTCGCTCCTCCGATGGCACCAGGTCCCACTTGTTCGCCACCACGACCAGCCCCCTCCCGGCCTCGGCCACTCGGGCGGCGATCCGGCGATCCTCGGTGGTCACCCCCTCGTCCGCGGCTACGACCAGAGCCGCCACATGGGACCGATCGATGGCCTGCACGGTCCGGACGAACCCGTAGTACTCGACCCCCCGGGCCCTGGAGGGCCGGCGAAATCCGGCCGTGTCCACGAAGCGCACGGGCACACCGTCCCAGCGCACCACCGCGTCCACCGAGTCCCGGGTCGTCCCCGCCTCCTCGAAGACCACGGATCGGTCCTCTCCCACCAGGCGATTGAACAGGGAGGACTTGCCCACGTTGGGCCTTCCGACGATGCCGAAGACCGCCTCTCGATCCGAGCCCTGACCCTGTGGTTGACCTTGAGGCTCGCCCTCAGGTTCACCCTGAGGCTCCTGAGTCACATGTGCCTCGGGTGGCAGGAGCGCCACGATGGAGTCGAGGAGCTCGCCCGCTCCCCTTCCGTGGAGGGCGGACACCGGTACGGGGTCCCCCAGCCCGACCCCGTAGAGCTCAGCCGCCTGTGGCTCCTGGGCCTCCGAGTCCACCTTGTTCGCCACCAGGACCACGGGGACCCGCGCTCGTCGCAGCCGCTCCGCCAGCGCCGCGTCCTCCTCCTGAACGCCCACGGTGGCGTCGACGACCAGCAGGATGACGTCGGCCTGGCCCATCGCTCGATCTGCCTGGCCGGTGATCAGGGCGTCGATCCCCCTCGGGGCTCGCACGTAACCACCCGTATCCACGGCCACGAAGGTCCGACCCCGCCATGTCACCGAACGCTCCAGCCGGTCTCGGGTGACGCCGGGCTCCGCGGCCGAGATGGCCTCTCGGGCCCCCAGCAGGCGGTTCAGCAGGGTGGACTTCCCCACGTTCTGCCTGCCCACGATGGCCACCATCGGCGGGCGGGAGGTCACGCTCGCTCCCGTGGCACCAG
>DASQWG010000035.1:0-14384 GCA_035640375.1 Actinomycetota bacterium | reverse complement strand
GGTGACCTCGGCGGCCGTGCCGGTCAAGAACGCCTCGTCGGCCGTGTAGATGTCGGACCGCACGAACTTCCGCTCGAGCACCTCGTACCCGAGATCCCGGGCGATCGTGGTCACCGAGCTCCGGGTCACGCCCATCAGGATGCCGGCCGACTCCGGCGGGGTGATCAGGGTGTTCTCCCGGACGATGAACAGGTTCTCCCCGGAGCCCTCGGCGAGCGTCCCTTCGGGGCTGAGCATGAGCGCGTCGTCGTAGCCGCCCTTGATCGCCTCGACCTTGGCCAACCCCGAGTTGATGTACTGCCCGGTGGCCTTGGCCCCCGTCGGAAGCACGTTCGGGTCCGGCCGCCGCCACGACGAGATGATCAACCTGGCGCCGTTCTCCAGGCAGTCGTCGCCGAGGTAGGTCCCCCATGGCCACACCCCGATCGCCACGTTCACCGGGGCGTTCAGCGGGTTGAGGCCCATCTCCCCGTAGCCCCGGTACACGATGGGGCGGACGTAGCAGGACTTCAGGCCACTGGCCCGGACGGTGTCCTTGGCCCCCTGCACCATCTCCTCGAGCGTGAAGGGGATGTCGATCATGTACACCTGCGCCGAACGGAACAGCCGCTTCATGTGATCGGTCAAGCGGAATACGCCTGGACCCTTGGGGGTCTCGTATGCCCGGATGCCCTCGAAGACTCCGGTCCCGTAATGGAGCGCATGCGTCAGGACGTGGACCGTGGCGTCCTCCCAGTCGACGAGCTTCCCGTCCATCCAGACTTTGTCGACAGGCTGGATCGGCATCCCTGCTCCTCCTCCTGGGCGGTGGCTGGCTGCCCGTAAATGTACCCGAGCCAGACCGGCTTTGACCAAGGGAGGCGAAGGCCCGCTGTTACGGGCCGGTTACAGCTGGCGGGCCGACTTCATGCCGACCGCGGCGACGATCCGGTCGAGCACATGCAGCGGGATGGGGCTGTCCACCGTCAGGCACATCAGCGCCAAGCCGCCCGCCTCCTTCCGGCCCACCTCCATCGAGGCGATGTTGATGCCGGCCTCGCCGAGGATCGTGCCGACGGCGCCGATCACTCCCGGCCGGTCCTCGTACCGGAAGAACACCATGTGCTCCGACGGGGCCATGTCGATGTCGAAGTCGTAGACGCGGACCAGCCGCTCGGCGTTCCTCGGCCCGACCAGGGTGCCGCCGACCTCGACCTCTCCGCTCTCAGTGGCTGCCCGAACCACCACCAGGTTCACGTAGTCCTGCGACTCCGGGCTCCGACGCTCCGACACCTCCAGGCCGCGCTCCCGCGCGATCGTCGGAGCGTTCACGTACGACACGGGCTCATGGACCACGCCGCTGAGTGCTCCCTTCACCGCGGCCAGGGTGAGCACGCGCGTGTCGGCCTCGGCGATGCGGCCGACGTATTCGACGCCGAGGCGCCGCATCGGCGACTCGGTCAGGCCGGTGAGGAGGCGGCCCAGCCGCTCGGCCAGGGGCAGGAACGGCCGGACCTGCTCGCCGACCTCGGCGGCGGCCACGTTGACGGCGTACGGGACGAACTCGCCCCGCAGGGCCAGGCGGACCATCTCGGCGATGGCCGCCCCGGCCTTGTCCTGCGCCTCGCGGGTGGCCGCTCCGAGGTGGGGGGTCACCACCACGTTGGGGAGGCCGAACAGCGGGTGCTGCTCGGAGACCGGCTCCTCCGAGAACACGTCGAGGGCAGCCCCGGCCAGCCGGCCGCTCCGGAGGGCGGCCACCAGCGCCCCTTCGTCGACGATGCCCCCCCGGGCGGTGTTCACGATCCTGGCCCCCTCCTTCATCAAGCCGAGCTCGCGCTCCCCGATCAGCCCCTCGGTTTCCGCCGTCCGGGGCAGATGGATCGTCACGATGTCGGCCTGCACCAGCAGCGCGCCCAGGTCCGGCATCAGCTCGATCGACAGCTCCCGGGCCCGCTCTCGCGAGACGTACGGATCGAACGCGATCAGCCGCATGCCGAAGGCCAACGCCCGCTGGGCCACCATCGTGCCTACTCGGCCGAGACCGACGATGCCGAGGGTCTTTCCGTGCAGCTCCACCCCCTGGAACCGCTCCCGTTCCCAACGGCCGGACCGGAGCGCCGCGTCGGCCTGCGGCACCTTCCGGGCCAGCGCCAGGATCAGGGCCACCGTGTGCTCGGCCGCCGAGAGGATGTTGGACTGGGGGGCGTTCACCACCATGACGCCACGGCGGGTGGCAGCCTCGACGTCGACGTTGTCGAGGCCGATCCCGGCCCTGGCGATCACCTTCAGGTTCGTGGCGGCCTCGATCACCTCGGCGTCGACCTTGGTCTGCGACCGAACCACCAACGCGTCGTAGCCTGGCACCGCCCCCGCCAGACCTCCCGCTGCGAGGTCGGTGCGCACGTCGACCTCGTGCTCCTCGCGCAGGAGGTCCAGGCCGCGGTCGGACAGCGGTTCGGTGACCAGGATCCGCATCAGCCGAGTATAGGGAGACCCTCCCCTCGTCCTGAACGAAGTCGATCAGGACAGTGGGCACAGGGGGCGTCAAGTGGTGCTTGACACCTCCTCACGTAACCACATAGGCTGTCAAGCATGAGTCGCGAGACCGCACGGGACGTGCCGGCCGAGCTCGCGGCCAGTTGGTCGAAGGCCACAACCGATCCGGACCCGCTGACGGCCCTCGGCGCCAGTGCAACCCTGACCCATGCGCTGAACACCTGGCAGGCGAACCTGGTCGCCGAGGCCATCCGGGGCGGCGCCACCTGGGAGCAGGTTGGCGAGACCCTGGGCATCAGCCGTCAGGCGGCCTGGGCTAGGTTCCGAACCGCAGTCGGTCAGGAAGGGAGGAGCACGATGGAGGACGAGGCGACCCAGCTCAAGGATCGGATCCACGAGGAGGTCCGATCGCTCCGTGAGTCCGTGCGGGCGATGGAGGACCAGCACCGCAACGCCAGGAGCGAGGCGATGGACCGGATCCGGGAGATGGAGCGGCAGTTCCGGCAGGAGCGTCAGGAGCTCAAGGACCGGATGAAGGCGACCGTCCGCTCGCTCCAGGACGAGCTTCGCTCCAGGAAGCGGCCCGTCTAGCGAGCCCCGCTGGCGGCGAACACCTCTTCCGCCGCGGCGACGGCGGCACCTCGCTTGACCGGGTAGCCCATGGCCTCCAGCGTCAGCTCGAGTGCGGCCAGGCACCGGATGATGTCGAAGCGGTCGTACTGGCCCAGGTGGCCGATGCGGAACACCTTGCCCTTCAGCGGCCCCTGCCCCGGCGCCAGGACGATCCCGTGGTCGGCCCGCACCTTGGCCACGAGCTCGTTGCCGTCGATGCCCTCAGGGGCCCGGACCGCGGTGACGGCCCAGGCCCGCTCGAGATGGTCGCCGTCGAGGTCGAGGCCGAGGGCCCGGACGCCCTCCTTGGTGGCCTCGGACAGGAGTCGGTGTCGGGCCAGCACTGCGTCTTCGCCCTCGTCCTGGTACAGCCGGAGCGCCTCTCGGAGGCCGAGGAGGAGGCTGATCGCCGGCGTCCATGGGCTCTCCGGGTCGGGGAGCTCGTACGACTGCTTGTACGCGGCCCAGTCGAAGTAGAACCGCGGGCTGGTGGCCTCGCGCGACGCGGCCCACGCCGCTTCGGACACCGAGACGAACGCCACCCCAGGCGTGGCACCCAGCGCCTTCTGCGAGCCGCCCACGGCCACGTCGACCCCCCAGGCGTCGCCCTCGTAGGGCACGGCGCCGACAGAGGAGATCACGTCGACGACGAAGAGCGCGCCCGCGTCCGTCGTCACCCGGCCGATCGCCCCGATGTCGTGCACGACCCCCGTGGAGGTCTCGCTGTGCTGGGCCAGCACACCCTTGGTCGGTGCTTCGGCGATAGCGGCGGCGATGTCCTCGGCCAAGACCGCCCGACCCCAGCCGTACTCGACCCGCCGCACGTCGAGGTGGAACGCCTCGGCGATGCGGGCGAAGCGGTCCCCGAAGTACCCGGCCACCGGGACGACGACCCGGTCGCCTGGGGAAAATAGGTTGGCCACCGCCGACTCGAGGCCGCCCGTCCCCGAGGCCGTGAACACGAAGACGTCGCCCTCGGTCTTCAGCATGGCCCTCAGGCCGGTGGTGACCTCGCGGAGGAGTCGCCCGTACCCGGGGCCTCGGTGGTACACGAGGGGACCGCCTTGCGCCTGCAGGACCTCGGGCGGAACCGGCGTCGGCCCGGGCGTCATCAGGATCTCGGGACGTTCCATGGCGCTCCCTTTCGAGCCTGGCGCCAGCGTAGCACGGCCCTCCGGGCGCTCCTCAGAGCAGCGTGGCGAGGGCGTCGAAGAGGTGGTCGATGTCCGCCTCAGTGGTGAAGAAGTGGGGCGACACCCGGATACCGTCGCCGCGGTGGTCCACGCACACGTCGCGCTCGTAGAGCGTCTCGGCGATCTTGCCGGCCTGCTCTCCCACCCCGATGTTCACCACGCCGCCGCGCGCGGACCGGTCGCGAGGTGTGCGAACGGGCAACCCGGCGGCGTCGGCCCGGTCGATCAGGTACCCGGTCAGCTCGCCCTGCCGCTTCCGGATCCGCTCCGGCCCGACCTCGGTGATGATCTCCAGCCCGCCGTGCGCGATGAAGGCCGTGGGTGCGGGGTGCGTCCCCGTCTCGAACCGTCGGGCGGTCGGGTGCCAGTCGAGCTCCTGGGTTTTGAACGCGAACGGCTCCCGCTGGCTCCACCAACCGGCGATGGCCGGCTCCAGCGTCGGGAGGAGCTCCTTGCGCGCGTACAGGAACGTGAACCCCGGCCCGCCGCACAGCCACTTCAGGACGCCGGTGGTGTGGAAGTCGCAGCCGACCTCGTGGACGTCGATGGGCACGATGCCGGCACCGTGGAAGTCGTCGATCACGGTCCACGCGCCTGCCTCGCGGGCGATCCGGCAGATCTCCTTCACGTCGAGGAGGGCGCTGGACCGGTACAGCACCCGGTTGATGATCACGAGCGCCGTCCGCTCGTCGATGGCCTCGGCGAACGACTCCACCGGAACGGTGAGCCCGTCTTGGCTCCGCAGGAAGGTGACCTCGGCGCCACGGCGCCGGTGCGCCAGCGACACGTGGCCGTCCGTGGGGAAGTCGAGCTCGGTGAGCACGATGCGGTTCCGCTCACCGGAGAGGTCGAGGCACGAGAGGACAGACGCCAGCGCCATCGTCACGTTCGTGGTCACGGCGATCTCGGCCGGCTCGGCTCCGATCATCCCGGCGTAGATCCGCTTGACCAGACCGATCCGGGGGAAGATCCGCTCGAACCACACCGGCTCCGGCGCGCCCATCGTCTCCCACGCCTCCACGTACTCCTGGAGGTACCGCTTGGACCGCTCGGAGACGGGACCGAGCGACGCGCTGATCAGGTACGACTTCCGCTGCACGACCGGGAACTCGTCCCGGTACGCCGCGAGGTCCGTCACAGGTAGGACCTCAGCTCCCACAGGTCGGGGAAGAACCGCTTGTCGAGGGTGGTCCGGAGGTAGGGAGCGCCGCTGGACCCCCCGGTCCCCCGCTTGGTGCCGATCTGCCGCTCGACCATGAGGATGTGGCGCTGGCGCCACAGCGAGAAGAGCTCGTCGTAGACCAGGAGGTCCTCGGACAGGTACCACAGGTCGGCGAAGGCGTCGCGATCGCGGGCCATCTTCAGCAGGCTGGTCCGACGGGTCTCGGGATCCTCCGCCGGCATCGGGAGCCCGCTCGATTCCAGCATGGAGCAGAAGGCTTCCCACAGGGTCGGTTCCTCGATTCGTCGTTCCAGCCGCTCCCGCTCTCCGGGGTCCGTGGCCCCGGCGAGGAACCGCGGCTCCTTTAGGCCGGAGATGAACTCGATCTCCCGGAACTGCGCCGACTGGAACCCGCTGGCCGGCGAGAGGTTCGACCGGAACTCCAGGAAGTCCTGCGGCGACATGGTCTCGATCACCTCCAGCTGTTCGATCAGGAGCCGCTCGATCGCCTGGATCCTGGTCAGCAGATGGCGGGCCCGATGCGCGTCACCCTCGAACATCGCGTCGCGGACGGCTTGGAGCTCGAACACGGTTTCGCGGAACCACAGCTCGAAGGCCTGGTGCACGATGATGAACAGGAGCTCGTCGTGAGCGGGGGGCTTCGACAGCGGGGCCTGGAGCGACAAGAGCTCGGGGACCTTCAGGTAGGAGCCGTAGGAGAGCAGGCCCTCCTCGTCGGAGACCTGCCCCATGCGACGAGTGGTGGGATCGCCCATCGGCGGAATCGTACCCCCGTGAGGCCGCGTCAGGCCCCAAGCGGACCGGCGTCGAGGAGGCGGCGGCGCCACTCCTCCGGCCAGGGGCGCGGCTTCCCCTCCTCGTCGATCAGCACGGCCACCACGGTGCCGTCTGCGCACGGCTGGCCTTCGCTGGCGATCTCGAAGCCGTAGGTGATCGAGGTCCGCCCGACGTCGCGAACCTCCACACGCACCTCGACCTCGTCCCAGAACCGGACCGGACGGCGATAGTCCACGGTCACGTGGGCCCGCGGCAGCCAGCCGTACACCTCCTTCACCAGGCCCACCCCGTCGAGGAGCACGGCCTCGGCCTCCTCCATCAGCCGGAGCGGCGCGGTGTTGTGGTACTTCGTCGAGGCGTCGGTGTCGAACCACATGATCCGGCGCCGAACGCTGACCGAAGCGGGGCTCATCGGGCGGCCATGCTATACGTCTGAGACGGTGGCTACTTCTCGCCGGCGCCCGTGTGCCCGTAGTACTCGTACGCCGACATCGGGCGGTCGTAGTCGACGCGCCACTCGCCCTCCTCGACCGGAAGCTTGCCGAGGGACTGAGCCATCGCCTTCACGTGCCCGGCCACCGAGCCGCAGCACGATCCGATGTACTCGATCCCGAGGTCTCGGGCCCTGGCGGCGAACGCCCCCATGGCCTGCCGGGGCAGTTGGAGCGGGTCGAGGGCGAATGGGAACGACGGCGACGCCGTGAAGTCCGGCTGATCCTCGGTGGTCCGGAAGGCGACGGGTTGCGCGGCCACGAACCCGTCGACTGCAGCACGCATCTCGGTGGCGATCGGAAGGGTCCGCTCCGGGTCGCGGAGGCAGTTCACGCCGACCACATCGGCTCCGGCGTCCCGCAGCTTGCGGGCGCAGTCGGCCGGTGAGTCCCCCTCGTAGGCGCGGGCGTCCTTCTCGAACGACATCGAGATCACGGTGGGCAGGCCGGTCCGGGCGGCCCGTTCCTGGGCGATCAGGGCCTCGCCGAGCCACGAGTACGTCTCGCCGATTACCAGATCGATGCCCTCATCCGTCATCACCTCGAGCTGACGGTCGAACATCGCCCGGACCCGGTCGGTGGAGGCGTGGTCCTTCGGGTCGTACACCCACGTGAGGCTGAGGTTGCCCGCCACCAGCGCGTCGTCGCCGGCGACCTCCCTGGCGATCCGCACCGCGGCCCGGTTGATGTCGTCGACCTTGTCGGCCAGCCCCACTGTGGCCAGCTTGTCTTCACTGGCGTAGAACGTGAGCGCCTGGAGGACCTCCGCGCCGGCCCGCAGGAACTCCCGGTGGAGCTGCGCCAGGGCCTCGGGATGCGTGAGGCTGACCTCCGGCGTGAACGGCCCGGCCCGGACGTAGCCGCGCTTCTCCAGCTCGAGGAGATAGCCGCCATCGCCGAGGACCGGACCCTCGGCCAATCGCTCCAGGAGACCGCGCGGCGTCACCTTCGACCCCATCTCCGAAGGTCCCTCAGTACCGCCTGGGCCGCGTTGTGGCCCGGCGCGCCCGTCACGCCCCCGCCGGGATGTGCCCCGGCGCCGCACAGGTAGAGCCGGTCGATCGGTGTTCGGTACCGGGCCCAGCCCGGCACGGGGCGCATGAAGAAGAGCTGTTCGATCGACAGGTCGCCGTGGAAGATGTTGCCCTCAGTTAGCCCGTAGGTCCGCTCGAGGTCGAGTGGGGTGAGCACCTGACGGGCCATGACGGCGTTCGGCACGTTCGGAGCGTACTCGGCGATGCTGGCCAGGACCCGGTCGCCGAGGAGGTCTCGGCGGTCGTCCCAGGTCCCGTCCGCGAGGCGGTACGGCACGTACTGGACGAAGCACGTCATGACATGCGTGCCGTGGGGCGCCAGGGTCGGATCGACGTTGGAGGCCACCACGCAGTCGACCCACAGCCGCTCGGGGATCTGCCCACGCATGGCGGTCTCGTAGCATCGGTCGGCGAACCCGGGGGACGGGAGGAGCGTGAACAGCGCCCGTCGCCCGGGGTCGGCGGCGGCCGGCATCGCGGTGACCCTCGGCTCTTCAGCGAGAACGAAGTTGACTTTGGCACAAGGCCCGTCCATCCGGATGGCCGCCACGTCGGCCAGGAAATCCTCGGGCAGCTCGCGTTTATCGACGAGCCCGAGGAACGTCCGCTTCGGATCGGCGTTCGACAGGATCACCCGGGCTCGGATCTCGGTGCCATTCTCGAGCGTGACGCCTCGCGCTCGACCGGCGATGGCGTCGATCGAGGCCACCGGCGCCCCGGCCCGGATCTCCGCGCCGAACCTCCGAGCCGACGCCGCCATCGCCTCGGTGATGGACCCCATCCCGCCGATGACGTGACCGAAATAGCCCTGGGTCTCCTGGTGCCCACCCGAGAGGAGATGGAACAGGAGACCGAGCGCGGTGCCCGGCCGGGACGGCGCTCCGTGCATCCCGTACACGTTGTTCGCTACGAAGAGCGTCCGCACGTGTTCCGACTCGAAGTGCCGGTCCAGCAGCTCTCCGAGGCTGCCGGTGAGCAGGCGGACCAGGTCACCGACATCGCGGCCGCCGATCCCCCGGAGGCGGCGGCCGATCCGTGCCAGCTCCCGGAGACGGCGGAGGCCCCGGGCGCCCACGTCGGGCGGCGGCTCCAGGAAGAACGGCTGGAGGTACCGAGCCAGCCGCTTCAGCCGTGCGTCGAGGTCGACGAAGGCCCGGGCGTCGGCCGGTGAGAGCCGCTCGATCTCGGCCGCCGTTCGGTTCGGGTCCGCCCACCATGGGAGGATCTCGCCGTCGATGAACGGGACCTGGAGACCCGGCTCGCACGGAACCATCCGCAGCCCGTGCTCGGCCAGGCGGAGATCGCGGATCACCTCGGGGCGGAGCATCGAGGCGACGTACGAGGTCGTGGAGGCGCGGATGCCCGGCGCGATCTCCTCGGTGACGCACGCGCCGCCGACGATCTCGCGGCGCTCCAGCACCAGCGTGCGGAGCCCGGCCCGGGCCAGGTACGCGGCTGCGGTCAGACCATTGTGGCCCCCGCCCACCACCACCGCGTCGTAGCCGTCGCCCACGTCCCTCCCCGTCGGGCCGCCGGCGGTGAGAATACCCGGCATGCGGAGCGAGGAGGCGTGGATCACCATGGCGGACGGCGTCCACCTGGCGGCCACGCTGTATCTCCCGGACCACGGTGAGGGGCCGTGGCCGGCGGTCCTCGAGTACCTCCCGTACCGGAAGGACGACTGGACGCTCCCCCGCGACCTAGCGCTGTACCCGTACCTCGTGGACCGCGGGTACGCCGGCGCTCGCGTCGACATCCGCGGCACCGGTCGGAGCGAGGGGCGCCTGCCCGACGGCGAGTACAGCGAACGGGAGCTTGAGGACGGCGAGGCGGTGATCGCCTGGCTCGCGTCACGGCCCTGGTCGAACGGAGCCGTGGGGATGTGGGGGATCTCGTGGGGTGGGTTCAACGCCATCCAGATGGCGATGCGGCGGCCCCCGGCGCTCCGGGCCATCGTGGCGGTCGATGCCTCGGACGACCTGTTCCGCCTGGACATCCACTACATCGACGGGATCTGGCACCTCGACGAGTACGAGGTCGGCATCGACCTGTGGAACGGTCTCACCCGGGCCCCGGACTTCCCCACCGACGAGACCAGCCTGGCCGAACGATTCGACGCAGAGCCGTGGCTGGTGTCGTGGCTCCGGCACCAGCGCGACGGTCCCTTCTGGCGTCGCGGTTCGCTGTCCCCCGATTACGACCGCGTCCGGGTGCCGGCGCTCCTGGTCGGCGGGCTCCTCGACGGCTACCGGGACAGCGTCCCTCGGATGCTCGAGCACGTTTCGGCGCCGACCCGGGCCATCGTCGGGCCATGGAACCACTCGTTCCCCCATGACGCCGTCCCCGGACCGGCGATCGAGTGGCGGCACGAGGTGGTGCGGTGGTTCGACCGCTGGCTGAAGGGCATAGAGGTCCCCGATGGCCCTCGGCTGGCCGTGTACCTGCGGTCCTGGCACCCGCCGGATCCCGAACTGGGGATGGTTCCCGGCTCCTGGCGGGGCGGGGACTGGCCCACCGAAGGCGCCGAGGAGCGCGTGCTCCACCTCGGCTCGGGCGGGACGCTCAACGATCGGCCGGGTGACTCGGGTGCGGACCGGCTCCCGTACGTGCCCAGTGCCGGTGCCGAGGCGGGCGCCTGGTGGGGAGAGCTGCCCATCGACCAGGCGCCCCTGGACGCGACCTGCCTGGTCTACGAGACGGAGCCCATCCCCGAGGACGTCGCGATCATCGGATCCCCCCGGGCGATGCTCCGCGCTTCGGTCGACGCGCCCCTGGCGCACTTCATCGCCCGACTCTCGGACGTGGCGCCGGATGGCCGGGTCACCCTTACCACCGGGGGGGCGCTGAACGGCGCCCATCGCCGGTCCACCGACCGGCCCGAGCCGCTCGCGCCCGACGTCCCCGAGGACCTGGTCGTTCCGATGCGGTTCACCTCGTGGGTGTTCCCGGCCGGTCACCGAATCCGCCTGGCGGTGTCGAATCACCTGTGGCCGATGCTTTGGCCGACGCCGCACCGCATGACGATGTTGCTGGACGTCGAGGGCTCGTCCCTGGTCCTCCCGGTGGTTCCGCTCGACCCGTCCTCGGTCCCTCGGTTCGAGGCACCGGCCCGGGCCGCGGTTCCCTCGGAACTTCGCCGCAGGGAGAAGATCCAGCCCACGCCGTGGATCGTGGAGCGTACGGCGGGTCGCGCCGCGGCATCGTGGCGGGGCGAGGAGGAGGCCCGATACCGCTGGGGTGAGCTGCGATCGTCCGCCACACTGCGATTCGAGGTCGAGGACGAACGCCCCGACCTGGCCAGGGCGTTCGGCGACGGGGAGGTCCTGATCACCCTCTCCCGCCGAACGCTCCGGTGGCGCACCGGCCTGTCGCTCCACGCTGACGCGGAGGCGTTCCACTACCGGTACCGCCGAACGCTCGACGAGAACGGCCGCGAGATCCGGCGCCGCGACTGGGCGGGCTCGGTCCTCCGCGACTTCCAGTAGCCCTTCAGGCCAGATGGCAGGCGGCGAAGTGGCCCGGCGCCACCTCGCGGAGCGCCGGCACCTCGCCGAGACAGCGGCCTTCCTGACCGAGCGCCGCCGCGCGCCCTTCGGCCACTTCGGGGCAGCGAGGGTGGAAGCGGCATCCCGGCGGGATCCGGGTGGGATCGGGGGGCTCCCCCGCAAGCACCTTCCGTGCGGCCGGGTCGCCGCCCCGCTCCGGCACCACCTCGAGGAGCGCCCGGGTATACGGGTGCCGCGGGCGGGTCAGGACCTCCTCGGCCGGACCGACTTCGACGATCTTGCCGAGGTACATCACCGCCACCCGATCGGCCACGGTCCAGGCCAGGCCGAGGTCGTGGGTGACGATCAACAGGGCCAGTCCGTACTCGTTCCGGAGCCGGAGCAGCAGCGACAGGATCTCCCCGCGCACCGAGGCGTCGAGCATCGACACCGGCTCGTCGGCCACGATCAGCTTCGGCTCGAGCACAAGCGCGCCGGCGATCACCGCGCGCTGGCGCTGGCCGCCGGAGAGCTCGTGCGGATAGAGGAGGAAGAAACGCTCCGGCGGACGGAGGCCCGCCGAGGCCAGCGCCTCGGCCACTCGGCGGTCCTCGTCCCGGTGGAGCCCGTGGACCCGGAGGCCCTCGGCCACAGACTCGTAGATCGTCTGTCGGGGATTGAGCGCCCCGGCCGGATCCTGGAACACCATCTGGACCTTCCGCCGGTACGTGCGGAGGCCGTTCCGTCCGATCGGCAGGCCGTCGAACAGGATCCGCCCGGAGCGCGGCCGCTCCAGTCCCATGATCGTGCGGGCCAACGTGGTCTTGCCACACCCCGACTCGCCGGCCAGCGCCACGACCTCGCGCTCCCCGACCACCAGGTCGACACCGTCGACGGCTCGGGCCTCGTCACCCCGCCGGCCCAGCAGCCCCGCGCCGAGCCCCACCCGGCCGGCGAACGTGACGTGGAGGTCCTGGACCTCGAGGAGCGGCTCACCGGTCACGTCGACACGCCCGCGCGGGCGGGGTCATGCAGGAGGCATGCGGCTCGGCGGCCGTCATCGACCGGGTAGAGCGAGGGGTCCACCACGTCGCACGGCTCGAACCGGGCGGGACACCGGGGATGGAAGGAGCAGCCCGGCGGGATCCGCTGGGGATCAGGAGGGTCACCCGCGAGGCCTCCGGGCGCCCGGCGGTCGGCCGGGTCGCCGATCGACGGAAACGCGCCGGCCAGCGCCTGGGTGTAGGGATGCGCCGGCGCGCCGAACACCGAGGACGCCGGCCCCTCCTCGACCACCCGGCCGGCGTACATCACCGCGATCCGGTCGCACAGCTCGCGCAGCACCGAGAGGTCGTGCGTGATGAAGAGCAGTCCCAGCCCCATCTCGGCCTGGAGCGTCTCCAACAGCGCCAGCACCTGGGCCTGGACCATGACGTCGAGGGCCGTGGTGGGCTCATCGGCAATCAACAAGCGTGGCGCACACGCCAGGGCCATGGCGATCATGACCCGCTGGCGCTGGCCGCCGGAGAGCTCGTGCGGATAGTCACGGGCCCGGCGGCCCGGGAGCCCCACTCGGGCCACGAGGTCGGCGGCCCGGCGGAGCGCCGCGCGGTCGGTGGCCCGAGGATCGTGGATCCGGATGGCCTCGGCGATCTGGTCGCCGACCCGCAGGACCGGGTTCAGCGTGTGCATCGCTCCCTGGAACACGATGGCCGCCTCGTCCCACCGGACGGCCCGGAGCCGGCCGGGCGACATCGACAGAACGTCCTCGCCGTCGAGAAGGACCTCCCCCGACACCCGCGTCCCGTCCGGAAGGAGCCGCAGGATGGCGTGGGCGATCGTCGACTTCCCGCACCCCGACTCCCCCGCCAGCCCCATCGTCTCGCCGGCCTCGACCTCGAGGTCGACCCCCCGCACCGCCGGCACGGGGCCCGCCTCGGTCGCGTAGGTCACCTCGAGATCACGCACCGACAGGAGGGTCATCGCCGGCGCAGCCTGGGGTTGAGGATCTCGTCGAGGGCGTACCCGCACATCGTGAACGCCAGGACGACCAGCACGATGGCCACGCCGGGCGGAACCAGCCACCACCAGTTCCCGGCGGTCGCGGCGCCCTCGTTGAAGGCCGCCTCGAGGATGGTCCCCCACGAGATCGACAACGGGTCGCCGAGGCCGAGGAAGGAAAGCGTCGTCTCCGACAGGATGGCGATAGCCACCAGCAGCACGGTGTTGGCGAAGATGATCGGGCCGACGTTCGGCAGGATGTGTCTCGTGGTCAGGTGCCAGTTCGTGGCCCCCAGCGCCCGAGCGCGCTCCACGTACGGCCGGGTCTTCACCGACAGGACCTGGGCCCTGACGATCCGAGCGGTACTCGGCCACGAGGTGATGCCGATCACGAAGATGATGATCACGAGTGAGCGCCCCAGGAGCGACGCCAGGACGATGGCCAGGGGCAGGAAGGGGATTACCAGGAACCAGTCGGTCAGGCGCATCAGCAGGGTCTCGGTCCACCGGCCGAAATAGCCGGCCACGATCCCCACCACCGAGCCGATCAGGACGGAGATCAGCGTGGCGAACAGCCCCACCAGGAGCGAGATCCGGGCGCCCCAGATCGTCAGCGCCATGACCGAGCGCCCCAGGCTGTCGGTGCCGAACGGGAACTCCAGGCTGGGCGGCTGGAGCGGCGGGCCGACACACTCACAGGTGGGATCCAGGGCCTCACGCGTCGCGATCACCGGTGCCAGGATGGCAACCAGCACGAACACCAGCAGGATGGTCAGTCCGGCCATCCCCAGGGCACTCCGCCGATACACCCGGGCCACGCGAGCCAGCGAGCGGCGGCGACGGGCCCAGGCGATCCGGCGGGGGCTCGCCGGTACCGCGGGGTGAAGCTCACCGGGCGGCGGGCCCTCCGGCGGAGGAGCGGTCTCCGTCGGTCCGATCGGCGGTCTCGCCATCGGTCAGCCCGCCCGCACCCGAGGATCGAGGTACGCGTACAGCAGGTCGGCGATCAGGTTGAACACGATGACGGCGCCGCTGAAGAGCAGGAAGAGCGCCTGGAGGAGGGGGAAATCCTTGTCGTCGATGGCCGTCACGGTCAGCAGCCCCAGGCCCGGCCAGGAGAACACGTACTC
>DASQWG010000034.1:0-5212 GCA_035640375.1 Actinomycetota bacterium | reverse complement strand
TCGAGCATGGCCGGGTTGGCGTGGACGCAGCGGCCGTCGCGGTCGGCCACGAGGATGGCGTCGGGCATGCCCTCGACGAGGGCGGCGAAGTCGAGGGGCACGCTCACCCGCTGCCGATCATCCGACAAGCAGTGTAGCCCCCTTGCCCGAAACGCGTGAGTTGGAGCCGGAGATGGGATTCGAACCCATGACCCCGCGATTACGAATCGCGTGCTCTGCCGAACTGAGCTACTCCGGCGCGGCTTCAGTGTAGCGCGGGCTCACCTCGCGACCTCGAAGGTGACGAGCCGGAGGAACGCTTCCTCCAGCACCATGCGCGCGTTGAGGTTGGTCTCGTCGGCCAGCGCGGCCCGCGCCTCCTCCAGCGCCTCCACGGCCCGGGCCGCCTGGGCCGGACGGACCGCCGGCGCCTGCCGGTCGAGATTGATCTGCCACCCCGGATCGCCGCCGGCCCCCGCCAGCAAGCCGTCGCGGAACCAGGACTCCAGGGCCAGCAGAGCGGCGTCGAGGAACTCCCGCTCGGCCCGGCGCTCCTGCCGCTGGTGCCGCTGCTCCATGCGCCGGATGGCCCAGCGGTACTGCTCGAGCGGCTTCCCCGTCTCGACGTCGAGGAACGGCTCCAGCTCCTCGTCGAGCCGGGCCGCCACGCGGGTGCGGTACTCGGCGGCCGCCCCCAGGAGGCGGTCGGCCGCGTCGAGCGCTCCGGCGGCCCCGTCCAAACCCAGCGTCCCCAGGGCCACGTCCCGGAAGGCCAGGCCCTCGGGATCCCTGGCGATCCGTCGGGCCCGGCCGAGGTTCCCCCCCGCCAGCCGGGCGGCCAGCCGGGCTCGGGCCTCGTCCACGCCCTCGCCGAGCAGCGAGGAGATCACGAACGACTCCGGCAGCGGCCGGAACGTCACGACCTGACAGCGGGAAACCACGGTCTCGGGGACCTCGTGGGGCCGGGCCGAGGACAGGATCAGCACGGTCTCGGGGGCCGGCTCCTCCAGCGCCTTCAATAGCACGTCGGCGGCCTCCTCGGTCATCCGGTCGGCCTGGTCGACCCGGAACACCTTGCGGTTCGGCTCCGGCGCGGTGAGCGAGGCCCTGGCGACCAGCCACCGAGCGGTGCCGTCCTCGTCGGCGCTCTCGCCGACGCGGATGTCGCGGCCCTGGGGCTCGACCAGCACGAGGTTGGGGTGGCGGTCCTCCAGCGCCAGCCGGCAGTCCCGGCACTCCCCGCAGCCCCCGCGAGGACAGAGCAGCGCCGCGGCGAACGCCCTGGCCGCCTGCTGCTTGCCCGAGCCCTCCGGCCCGGCGAACAGGTAGGCGTGGTGCGGACGCTCGGCGGCACGCTCCAGGAAGGCCACGGCGTCGGGCTGGCCGGGAACCCGCCGGAGGACCTCGCTCACGTCGGCCCCTCCTCGGGCTCCTTGGCGAAGAACGCCTCGAGCTCCTCGCGCACGCGGGCGTGAACGTGGTCGGGGGGACCGCTGGCGTCGATCACCCGGAACCGCTCGGGATGGTCCTCGGCGATCCGGAGGAACGCGTCGGCCACCTTGGCGTGGAACGCCTGGTCCTCGGACTCGATCCGGTCCTGCTCGCCGTCGATCCGGGACAGGCCCTGGTCCGGCTCGAGGTGCAGCAGGATCACCAGGTCGGGGAACAGGCCCTGGGTGGCCCACACGTTCAGCGACAGGACGTCCTGCTCACCGAGGCCGCGCCCGGTGCCCTGGTACGCCAGCGAGGAGTCCAGGTACCGGTCGCAGAGGACGATCTTCCCCTCCTCGAGGGCGGGGCGGATCACGTGGGACACGTGCTGGGCCCGGCTCGCCGCGAACAAGAGGGCCTCGGCCCGGGCGTCGACCGAGCCCTGGTGGTGGTCGAGGAGGGTGTCGCGCAGCTCCTCGCCGAGCTTCGTGCCCCCCGGCTCCCGCGTGACCAGCACGTCGTGGCCCTGCGACTCGAGGAATTCCCTGGCCAGCCGGACTTGCGTGCCCTTGCCGGCCCCCTCGATCCCTTCGAACGAGATGAAGGAGCCGCGGCGCTCGGTCTTCCGGAGCCGCGGGAACAGCCGCAGCGGCCGAGGCCGCGTCAGCCGACTCTTCGACAGCCCGCTCCTCGACCAGATCCCACCCACGATCATCACCAGCGCTCCCGCCCAGATTGCCAGGCGCGGGCCTCCCACCTCGAAGCCGCTGAAGGCCTGGGCCAGCAGCGGGAAACCCGCCAGCGAGAGGAACAACCCCAGGCGCGCCAGGACCGTGAGCGAGCCGAACACCCGGCCCCGGAGCTCGTCGGTGACGTTCTCGTGGAGGAGGGTGTAGCCGGTCACCCAGGTGGCCCCGGCGGTGGCCCCCATCACGACCGTCACCACGGCGGCCAGGGCGACGTTGGGCGTGGCCGCCAGGACCATCAGCGAGAGGCCCCCGCCCAGGATCGCCAGGGGGAAGAAGGTGTCCTTGTCGACGAGCTTGTTGATCTGTCCGACCAGGACCATGCCGAGCGCCAGGCCCACCCCCACCGCCGTGACCAGGAATCCCCAGGCGGTGGGTCCGCCGCCGAGGGTGGTCTGGGCGAAGATCGGCCCGACCGACATCACCGCCCCCGCGCCCGTGAACGCCAGGACGATGCCCACCGTCATGGCCCGGGCGAAGGTGTGATCCTTGAGGAACCGCACCCCCTCCCGCATGTCGGAGAAGGCGTCGCCGGCACCCAGCCTGCCCGGGCGAGGCCGCCGGGCGGCGGCCCGCACTGGGAGTCCCTGGATCATCCAGGCCGAGAACGCGAAGGTCAGCGCGTTCGCCCACAGCGCGATGGCCTGCGGGTTGCGATCGAAGTATTCGAAGCCCGCACCGAGGCCCGCCCCGATCCCGGCCAGAGCCGTGTACACGATCCCCCCGAGGGGCAGCGTGCCGTACCCGGTCGCCAGCGCGATCGTGTTCGCGTTCGACAGCTGCCGCCGGGGCACCAGGTTCGGGATCATGGCGTCGCGCGCGGGCGTCCACAGGAGCGAGAGGCATTCGATGAGGAAGGACATCCCGTAGATCCACGGAAGGCGTGGGATCAGCGGCAGCGTGGCGTAGCCGATCCCTCTGGCCACGTCGGCGATCACCATGAGCCGCTTGCGGTCGAACCGATCCACCAGGACGCCGGCGAACGGACCGAACACGATGGAGGGGAGCAGGCGGGCCAGCATGATGCCGGACACGGCGAACCCGGCGCTCCCGCCGCCGATCCTGGTCACCAGGGCGACCACGGCCACGAACCCGATCCAGTCGCCCAGCGACGACACCAGGATGGCCCGGTACAGCCGCGAGAAGACGGGGTCGCGCAGCAGGGTGCGGAACGTGGCGGGCCGGGTGCCGCGGAGTGCGGCGATCTCCTCAGAGATGGAGGCCATCGGCTAGCCGGCCCTCAGGCCGCTTCGGTCGGTCCTCCTCCCGCCTCGGCCTCGTAGTCGCCGTTGACGCACTTGATGCCCTTGGGCCCCTCGGTCAGCAGGCCGCCGCACTTCGGACACGGGTCCGACAGCGGGCGCTGGCTCACGGTGAAGTCGCACTCGGGATAGCGGTTGCAGCCGTAGAACACGCTCCCCCGCCGGCGCCGGGCCCGCTTGACCACGAGGTCGCCGGGCGGCTCCCGCCCCTCCTCCTTGCACTTCGGGCAGGACACTCCGGTCTTCTGCTCCTCGCGCTTCACGTACCGGCATTCCGGGTACCTCGAGCATCCGACGAACGGGCCGTACCGACCGTACCGCTTCACGAGGTCGCCGGGGGGCTCGCGGCCCTCCTCCTTGCACTGGGGGCAGGTCTCCCCGATCGGCTCGGGGTCGGGCCGCTCCTTCCCGTCGAGGTCCCGGGAGTAGTCGCACTCCGGCCAGCGGTCGCAGGCCACGAACCGGCCGGCCTTGCCGAGCTTGATCACGAGCTGGCCGGGCGGATCGCGCCCCTCCTCCTTGCACTTCGGGCAGGTCTCGTCGAGCTCCTCCTTGGGCCGCTCGATCTCGTCCTCCTTCTTCTCGAGCAGCCGCTCGAACGGTCCGTAGAACTCGTCGAGGACCTGGACCCACCGCATCTTGCCCTCGGCCACGTCGTCGAGCTCCTCCTCCATCCGGGCGGTGAAGTCGTAGTCGACGATCTCGGGGAAGTGCTCGACCAGCAGGTCGATGACCACGAACGCCACGTCCTCGGGGAAGAGGCGGCGCTGCTCGAGGTACACGTACTTCCGGTCCTCGAGGTTCGAGATCGTGGGCGCGTACGTGGATGGCCGGCCGATCCCCCGGCTCTCCAGCTCCTTCACCAACGAGGCCTCCGTGTACCGCGGCGGCGGCTGGGTGAAGTGCTGCTCGGGCAGGATCTCCAGCAGTCGGAGGACCTGCTCCTGCTCCAGCGCGGGGAGCCGAGCCTCGGCGTCGCGGTCCGGCGCGTCGTCGGCCGACTCGAAGTACACCCGGCGGAACCCATCGAACTTCACGGTCTGGCCGGTGGCCCGAAGGAGGTACGGCGGGGCGCCGTCGGAGGTGGCCTCGATGTCGACGGAGACCTGATCGAGGATGGCGTCGGCCATCTGGCTGGCCATGGCCCGCTGCCACACCAGGCGATACAGCCTGGCCTGATCCTGGGTCAGGTGGGCCTCGACGGCGTCGGGGAGCCGGGCCGCCGAGGTCGGCCGGATCGCCTCGTGGGCCTCCTGGGCGCCGCGGGAGGTGGTCCTGTACCGGCGCGGCTTGGCCAGCGTGTACCGGTCGCCGTACTGCTGCTTCACCACCTGGCGGATCTCGCGGAGGGCCGATTCGGCGATCGTGGTCGAGTCGGTCCGCATGTACGTGATCAGCCCGGTCTGGCCCTCGCCGGGGAGGCTCACGCCCTCGTACAGCTGCTGGGCCACGCGCATGGCCTTGCGGGCCGAGAACCCGAGCTTGCGGCCCGCCTCTTGCTGGAGGGTCGAGGTGGTGAACGGCGGAGAGGGCCGCCGCTTGACCTCCTTCTTCCGGATCTCATCGACCCGGTACGAGGCCCGCTCCAGGTTGGCCGAATGCTGCCGGGCGTCGGCCTGCTTGAGGACGATGCCCTTCTTCCGCTCGGTGGGCGTCTTGACCCGGTCCTCGCCGATCGTGTCGAGGTGCGCCACGAACGCGAGGTCCTCGCCGTTCGGGGTGAGCCGGGCGTCGACGGACCAGTACTCCTTCGGCTTGAACCTCTGGATCTCCCGCTCACGGTCGACGATCAGC
>DASQWG010000033.1:0-3674 GCA_035640375.1 Actinomycetota bacterium | reverse complement strand
CAGAAGTCCCGGTTGAACCGTCTGGCCAGGGCATCCGCATCGGAGCGAAGCCGCTCGGCGAGCTCACGGTCGCGCCACACCCGCTCGGCCATGTCGGCCAGGCGGATCCGGGCGTCGTACGCATACCCCTGCACCTCGGCCGGGGCGATCGGGACCTCGGGGAGGGAGCCGTCGGCGAACAGGAGGCCGTTCCAGGAGTCCTTCCACGACTGGGTCCGCAGACCCTGGGGGGACCGGGTGGCGTACTCGAGGTACCCGTCTCCGTCGAGGTCGCCGTACCGCTCCATCCACTCCAGGGCCGCCCGAGCGTTCGGTTCCAGGGAGCGGACCGGTCCCTCGTCCCCGGTCCATCGCCAGTACTCGTGCAGGACGATCAGCCACAGCGGCGTCGAGTCGAGCGAGCCGTAATACGGCCGGTGCGGCTTCATCCCGAGCGCGGTCAGCTCGCCGTAGCGGATCTCGTGGAGGATCTTGCCGGGCTCCTCGTCCTTGAAGTCGTTCATCTCCGTGCCCTGGAACCCGGCCAGCGCGGCGAGCGCGCCCCTGGCCAGCTCCGGTCCGACCCACATCGACTGGTACGAGGTGATCAGCGTGTCCCGCCCGAAGATGGCCATGAACCACGGGAGTCCCGCGGCCGGGAGCGAGTACTCGTTGCCCTCCACGCAGGCCTGGAGGCGGAGCGATGCCAGGTCGATCACCGAGCGTTCCATCGTGTGCCACACCACGTCGAAGCCACCGGTCACCTCGGGGACCTCGGCCTGCCATTTCTTGAGCACCCGGGTGGCCTGCCGCTCCGGCTCTCCGAACGAGCCGTGCGTGGGCTCCTTCACCTGGTCCTCCAGGTGAAGGAGGACCTCCACCCCCGTGTGCCACTCGGACAGCGGCTCGATCCGGACCCGCCACAGGAGGTCGTCGCCGTCCACGCGGGCGTCGGCCGAGGCATGGACCCTGGTGGCGACGTGGAACGACTCGTGTTCGTACTCGAAGGCCAACAGCGACCGGCCGGGGTCGTGGGCGGTGGTGATGCGCCCGGCCTTGCGAAACTCCTTTCCCTTCACCTCGAACAGGTCGGCGAAGTCGGCCCCGCAGGAGAGGCGGAGCTCCAGATCGACGGGTTCCCTGAGGTGGTTCCGAACCCGGATCGTCTCCCGCAGGCCGTCCCCCACGAACCGGTGGCGGCGGATCGTCAGGCTCTTCGGCGCGACGCCGTCCAGAGCCGGGTTCGTGGTGAAGAAGCTGGCCGAGTAGTAGTCGACCTCCTGGGAGGTCAGGACGACCGGCGAGGCGCCGTTGACCGTGAACACGAAGCGATTCAGGTGGCGGGTGTCCTCGTGGTACAGGCCGGCCACCGAGCCGGGCTCGACGTCGCCGAGCGGATCGGACAGCATGAAGGTCGATCCCTCCAGGACCTGGATGGCCCCGGGAGGCAGGTCGACCTGCGCTCCCTGCTGCGCCACCTTCTCGTCGGCCTCGGTCATGGGCCGAAGGTGATGATGGTCTTGACGTCGTCGGGCTGGCGCCCCAGGGCCTCCGACCACCGGTCCAGCGGCACTCGCCGGGTCACCACCCGCTCCAGCCAGCCGCGGTCGGCCGCGGCCAGGGCCCGCCCGGCCTGCTCGTAGTGCCGGGCGCCGGCGTTCACCGATCCGAAGATGACGGTGTTGTTGAGCACCAGCTCTTTGTTCACCGCCGACGCGTCGAGCGGGATCTCGCGCCGGCTCGATGCGATGCCGGTGAGGCACATCACCCCGCCGGGCGCGGTGTGCTCGATCGCGTGGAACACCAGCTCGCCGACGCCGGTGCACTCGATCACCACGTCGAAGGGCATGTCGGCCTCCTCGATATCGGCGTGGTACACGGCGCCGAGGTCCCCGACCAGCGCAGGTTTCGGTCCCTCGGTCACCCGGTCGAGGACGTGCACCTCCAGGCCCCGCTGGACCCCGAGCATGGCCGCGAACAGCCCGATCGGTCCCGCTCCGGTGACCAGGGCCCGTCGGAACTGGAAAGGCCCCCGGGCGGCGATGCGCTCGACCTGGTCCCACGCCTTGGCCACCACGCTGGTGGGCTCGATCAGGACCGCCAGCTCGCCGAGAGAGGGATCGGCCCGGACCAGGCGCCCGGTGGGCACACGGTAGCGCTCGCGGATGAACCCGTCGCGTTCCTTGATGCCGTGCTCGGTGTACTCGCCGTTCCGGCACATGTCCCACTCGCCGGCCGCGCAGCACTCGCACGGAACCGGGTCGGGATGCCGGACGAACGCGACGACGAGGTCCCCGGATCGGACCCGGTCCCGGTCGGGAGCCTCCAGCACGCGCCCCAACGACTCGTGGCCGAGAACGAGGCGATCCCGGCCCGGCGGGGCCCATCCGTAGGCTCCCTCGACGATCTCCTGGTCGGTCCCGTCGACCCCCACGGCCACGGCCTCGACCAGCACGTCGCCTTCGGAGGGATCGGGCTCCTCGACGTCCTCGAGCCGGGCCGACCCGACCGTCAGCGGGGTGACCGTCAACGCTCGCATACTCCCTCCCGATCGACGTCCTGTCTGGGATAGCGTACCGAGCCGCGGATGAAGCGCGTCATCGACGTATCGCTGGGGGTCGGTCCGGACCTTCCGACCTGGCCCGGCGACCCGGGCGTAGAGGTGGTGCCCACCGCCCGCCTGGCTCGGGGGGACCAGGCGAACGTGTCGGAGCTTCGGATGGGGTCCCACACCGGTACCCACGTCGACCCGCCGGTTCACTTCATCGACGGCGAGGCGTCCATCGACGCTCTTCCCTTGGAGACGCTGGTGGGGACGGCCGTCGTGGCCGATCTCCGCGGCTCCGAGGGGATCGGGCCGGCGGAGCTTGACGCGCTCGACCTGCGGGCCGGCGTCGAGCGTCTGCTGTGCCGCACGGACAACTCGGACCGGTGGGCATCAGCGGTCGCCGAGTTCCCAGACGACTACGTGGCCATCACGCCGGACGGGGCCCGTTGGATCGCGGAACGGGGGCTTCGATTGGTGGGCGTGGACTTCCTTTCAGTGGAGCGGGACGGGCCGCCCGACTTCCCGGTGCATCGGACGCTCCTCGGCGCCGGGGTGATCGTGGTGGAAGGCCTCGACCTGTCGAAGGTGGAACCGGGACCCTACACCCTCGTCTGCGCGCCGCTGAAGGTCATCGGCGGCGACGGCGCCCCGGCCCGAGCCCTGCTGATCGAGTCCTAGCGTTCGGAGGCGTGTTCTCCCCGCTCGGCGTCAGCGATCACCAGGATGGTCTGCCCCAGCCGCTCCACCGTGAGCGACTCGAAGATGTCTCGGCCGGGGAGAGAGAACCGCACCCGGACGAGGCTCCGCTCCGGTGAGAGCTTGTCGAACCCCACGATGTGCGTGCCCAGCAGATCGTCGCTGGTCGCGTAGCCAAGGAGGTCGAGGCCGTCCTCGTGAGAGGCGTAGGCGTCTCGCGCATCCTCCCCCAGGAAGGCCCCGGCCCCGGAGGCGTGGCGCCGGGCCCGGAGGAACTGACGGACGAAGATCCGGATCTGCTCGACCCCGGGGTCCGGGGGGCGTACCGCCTCGACGTCGAGGATCTCCCCCGAACGATCCGCCGGGTCCACATTGAAGAGGAGGATCCGCTCCGATGCGATGACCTCGCCGCTCTCGGGCGTGACGATGTCCACCTCAGCCCACACGTGTC
>DASQWG010000032.1:0-2362 GCA_035640375.1 Actinomycetota bacterium | reverse complement strand
GGAGGAGGTCACCCGCACCGGCCGGGTAATTCGCACCGCCCGGTTCATGGCCTCCCGGGTGGTCGCCGTGGTGGAGTCCCCGGTCGAGATGCCCGGCCGCCGCTAGGCCGGAAGCCGCAGCCCCGAAACGCCCCAGGTGGGGTCCAGTTTTCGGGCCACTCGCGCCGATAACAAGGGTGGATGCGGCCCCAGCGAGTCCTGATCTGTGCCGAGACGTCCACGGCCGAGCGCGTGGCTGACGTCCTTCGGTCCCGCGGCTACGCGGCGGAGACGGCCACCGACCGCCACCACGCGGTGGAGCTGGCCGAGCGGAACGAGCCGGAGGTCGTACTGGCCTGGTCGGACCTCCCGGGCGCGGAGGCCGCCGCGATGGTCCGGGAGGTCCGAGACGGCTCCCACCGGCGGGTGGCGGCCGTCCTCCGAGCCTCCGATACGGACCAGGCCCAGGCCGTGCTGGAGGCCGGGGCGGACGCCCTCCTCCTGGACAACCCGGATCTCGAGTTCCTGGCCTGGGCAGTGGAGCGTGTCTTCGAGGGCGGCCTGGTGGTCGACCCCGCCCTGGCCCGCAGCCTGGTCGCGGCAGCGGGCGCGGCCCCCGCCCCCAACGAGGTTCCTCCCGAGCGCCCCTCGGACGGCGGCGAGCCCTCCCCCGACGAGCCCGCCATCCAGTTCCAGGAGTGCGACGTCGCCCACATCGTCCAGGAGGGGGCGGCCGAGGCGGCCGGCGGCTACCCTGCCGCGGTGGTGGTGAAGGACACCGGCATGCCCGCCCTGACCGCCGTGGCCGAACCGGCGGCTCTGCGAGAGGTGATCCGCATCCTGGTCCACAGGGCGTACAGCGACTCGGAGAACGATTCCGACGTCAAGATCAAGGCCCTCCAGGGGGACGCGGGGATCACCGTCCACATCACCGACAAGGGGCCGGGTCTCGATCGGGAGCAGCGGGCCGAGCTGGCCTCGGGAGCTGTGGTGGCGCCCGGCCAGCCGGTTCCGCCCCTCGCGCTGGCCAAGAAGCTCGTGGCCCTCCACGGCGGGATCTTGTGGGCCGAGCCGCTTCCCGCGGGCGGAACGCGCTTCGCCTTCACCATCCCCCAGAAGCCGCCCGTCCTCGAGGGAGAAGCGCTGGAGGATGCCCTGCGCACCCTGGAGCTCGTCCGCCAGCCCGCCGCCGCGCCCGAGGTGAAAGAGATCTCGGAGGAGGCAGAGGTCTCGGAGGCCGAGGTGCCCGACGAAGGGCCCCTCGCCGAGGCCGGCGTGCCGGACGAAGAGCCTCTCGCCGAGGTCGAGGCTCAGGACGAAGAGCCGGTGTCGGAGCCCGTCTCGGAGTCGGTCTCGGCGCCCGTCTCAGAGCCGGTGCGGGACCTGGCCGCCGAGGAGGCCGCAGCGGCCCAGGCTGAGGCGACGTTCGCCGAGCTGTGGGCCGGCAACCTCGGGGACATCGTGCTGTCGGTCGACGATCTCCTCGAGATCGATCCGGGGGCCGCTCGGCTCGAGGAGGGCACGGGCGAGCCCGAGCCGGAGCCGGAGACGGAGCCGGTCCATGACGCGGCGGCGGAGGCCGAAGCCGCGGCCATGGCCGATGCGGCCGTCGACGCGCCGGAGGAACCTTCCGGGACCGTCCTCTCGCTGGCCGAGCTGGTCCAGGTGGACCCCGACGCCCGGCGGGCCGCTGAGCAAGCCGAAGCCGTCGAGCCCGAGGCGGTCCAACCCGAGCGCCCCGAGCCGGAACCCGACGTCGAGGTCCAGCTCTACGACCAAGAGGAGGCCGAGGCCGAGGAACCGGTGGAAGCGGCCGAGCCGGAGCCCGAACCCTTGGAGGCAGAGCCCCTGCCGGTAGAGGTCCTGGAGCGAGAGCCCGTTGAGGTCTTCGAGCCCGAACCTGAGAGCGTCGAGGTCGTCGAGCCCGAGCCGGAGCCGGTGGAGGTAGAGGTCGTCGAGCCCGAGCCGGAGCCCGAGCCCGTTCAGGTCTTCGAGCCCGAGCCGGTTGAGGTCCCCGAACCCGAGCCGGAGCCCATCGCGGTGGCAGCGTCGGCAGGCGCGGAACAGGCCCCCCAAGCAACCAAGAAGCCGCTGGAGCTGGAGGTCACCGTCAAGAGGTTCATCCCCGACCCACTCGATCCGGCGACGGCGATGCTTCGCAGCCTGTCTGAGGACTACGACCCTCAGGCTGACGGCTTCCTGAACCGCCAGTAGCCGGCGGTCGCGCAGCGGCTACTCGACCGGCTCGTCGACCGGCTCGATGCCCATCCGGTCGAGCCGTTCGCGATGGTGCTGAAGCATGTCCAGGAGGAGCCGCTTCTCGCCCTCCTCGCCACCCAGGAGCTGCCGGACGGCATCGGTCTGGTCGAGGGCCCGGCGGGGG
>DASQWG010000031.1:0-4430 GCA_035640375.1 Actinomycetota bacterium | reverse complement strand
AACGTGGAGGGGATCCTCGACGGCGTCTACGGGGCCGACCGGGCCCATCTGGAGCCTCTGCTCGAGGAGAGCCGGGTCATGTCCCGGCTGCTCGACGACCTCGAGACGCTGTCGACCGCGGAGGCCGGAGCGCTCCGCCTCCACCGCGAGCCGGTGAGCCCCGGCGACCTCGTCGAGGACGCCGTGGCCGCGTTCGGCCCCTCGGCCGCCGACCGAGGCATCACGCTGGAGCACCGGGTCGCCGAGGGGCTCCCGGACATCGAGGTCGACCGGGTCCGGATCGGCCAGGTCCTGACCAACCTGCTGGCGAACTCGGTCCGGCACACCCCGGCGGGAGGGTCCGTGGTGGTCGCGGCGGAGCGCATCGATGACGGGATCGCCATCGGCGTCTCCGACTCGGGGCCGGGGATCCCGCGCGAAGTCCTCCCCCACGTCTTCGATCGGTTCGTCAAGACCCCCGATTCCGGCGGCGCCGGCTTGGGCTTGGCCATCGCCCGGAGCCTCACCGAGGCGCACGGCGGGGAGATCACCGCGTCGAGCGAACCGGCCGGGGGAACGACGATCCGGTTCACCCTCCCCAGCGCTTAGAGGCGGCCCAGCGCCGCGGGCAGCTCCTCCAGTGTTCGGACGGAGGCATCCACCCGGGCGAGCTGCTCCTCCGTCGGCTCGGGTGGGGCTTCGCCGCGGAGCAACCATACCCCCCGCATGTCGTGGCGCTTCGCGGCGAGGATGTCGTTGTCGAGGCGGTCGCCCACCATGGCGCACCGAGCCGGCGGGACGCCGGCCTCGCGGATGGCGTGCTCGAAGATGCCAGGGTCGGGCTTCTCGACGCCGAGCTCCCCCGAGACCGCCCAGACGTCGAAGAACCGGTCGATGCCGTCCCGGCGCATGGTGTCGCGGATCCAGGGCTCCTGGTTCGCCAGCACGCCCAGTCGGTAGCCGGCGGCCAGGACTTCCAAGGCGGGCCCCACGTCCGGCTGGAGCGACTGCGGCGGATACGTCCACAGCTCCTTGGCGCGCCGCACCACCCGGTCGTGGTCGGCTTCATCGACGAAGCGCGTCGTGAGGCGGCGGGTGAACGGACCGCGCTGATCGGCCCGACATGCCTCGAACTCGGCCCAGAATGCGGCCTCGTCGGCATCGGGACGGAGCTCCCTGATCGCCGCCAGCAGCGCCTCGTAGTACGGGCGATCCCCGTAGAGTGGCCCGCCCACATCGAGGAACACCACGTCGAGGTGGTCGGTCACGCCGCGCTCCGCCGGCCCTGGAGGGCCTCGAACTCCGCCGGGTCCGTGGTCACCGTCCCCAGGCGGACCGGATCGAACCGGGTGCCGTGGCAATCCGAGGAACCCGTGGCCGGAATGCCGAGCCGCCGGGCCATGGCCCGGTAGCGGGCCTCGGCCCCGGGCGGATGGTCGGGGTGGGCACATTCGATCCCGTCGAGCCCGGCCGCGGCAAGCTCCTCGATCACGTCGTCAGGGACGCCGAGGCCCTCGCGGTGGAGGCCGGGGTGTGCCACCACGGCCAGCCCGCCCGCCCGCTTGATCAGCCGGACGGCGGCCACGGGGTCGAGGGCGTGCTTCTCGACGTATGCCCGGCCGCCGTCCTTGATCAGCTCTGGCGTGAACGCGTCCTCGATCGTGTCGACCACGCCGGCCTCGACCAGGGCCTGAGCGATGTGCGGGCGGACGATGTTCTTGCCCTCCGCGATCTCCCGGACCCGCTCGAAGGTGATCGGGTAGCCGATGTCCTGGAGCTTGCGGACCATGGCCTCACCGCGCTCGAAGCGGTCGTCGCGGAGGCGGCGAAGCTCGGCCTGGAACTCGTCGTCGTCGAGGCGGATCCAGTACGCCAGCACGTGGATCCCGTGGCCGTCCCGGACCGCGGAGAACTCGACGCCCGGGACGATCTCGGGCGAGCCACCGGCGGCGGCCGTGAACACGCGCGCCAGGCCTTCGGTCGAATCGTGGTCGGTCACGGCCAGGACGGACAGCCCGCGTTCGCGGGCCAGCGCCACGAGCTCCTCGGGCGTGAACGTGCCGTCGGAGAACGTGGTGTGGGCGTGCAGGTCGATCACGGCGGCCACTGTACCCGGTGGGCTCGCCCGGTCGTCCACAATACGGACATGCCGAGCAGGCTGGATGAGCTCGTCGCGGCGACACCGGCCACCCGCGACCGGTACGTCGACTTCCTCCGGGGGCTGAGCATCCTCGTCGTGGTGGTCGGCCACTGGCTGATCGGGGTGATCTATTGGGAGGACGGAGTCATCGGATCGACGAGCGCCATCGGCCGGACGCCGTGGCTGTGGATCGCCACCTGGTTCCTCCAGGTGATGCCGATCTTCTTCTTCGTCGGCGGGTTCTCCAATCTCGTCACGTACCGGGCGTTCCGGCGACGCGGCGACTCGACCTGGGAGTTCGTGCGGACCCGGCTGGCCCGGCTCCTCCGTCCCAGCCTGGTGTTCGTGGGCGTGTGGGCGGTGATCCAGATCGCGCTCCACCTGTTCGACGTGGGCGAGCCGACCACGCCGTTCGTCCGAGGGATGCATCCGCCGGGGGCCACGATCCCGTTCGGCCCGTTGTGGTTCCTGGCGGTGTACGCGGGCGTGCTCGTCCTGAGCCCGGTGATGATCCGGCTCCACGAGCGGTTCGGCCTCGGCGTGGTCGCGGTGATGCTCGTCGGCGCGGTGGCCGCCGATGCGATCGGGTTCATCACGCCGTTCGAGGAGGCCCGGTGGGCGAACGTGGCGTTCGTGTGGCTCCTCCCCCACCAGCTCGGCTTCTTCTACGCGGACGGCCGGATCGCGGGGCTGTCACGAGGGGCGCTGTGGGGCATGGCCCTTGGCGGTCTGGCGGCGATGTTGCTCCTGTCGAACCCGATCTTCGGGGAGGCCGGCCGGGAGTGGTTCCCGGGGATCGGCCACTACCCGAAGTCGCTCCTCGGCACGGACGTCGAGCGGATCACGAACACGTATCCGCCCACAATCATGCTGGTGGCCATGTCGTTCTGGTCGATCGGGCTGGCGCTGCTCCTGCGCGGGCCGCTGTCCCGGTGGCTCCAGGGGCCGAGGCCGTGGAAGGCCACGATCTTCGTGAACAGCGTGATCATGACGCTGTTCCTGTGGCACATGACCGCGTTCCTCCTGGCGATCCTGGTGCTGTGGCCGCTCGGCTTCGGGCAGCAGGGCGACACCACGGTGGGGTGGTGGCTGGAGCGCCCGCTGTGGGTGGCGGTCCCGGCGGTGTTCCTCGCCGCCCTGGTCGCGGTGTTCGGCCGCTTCGAACGACCGTCGGCTAAGGCAGGCTCGGTGGTGAGGGTCGGTCCGAGTCGAGGCCGTACTTCTCGATCGCCTCGGAGGCGGCCTCGGGCTTAAGGTCGCCCAGGTCGGCCAGCGCCGAGAGCGTGGCCACCACCACGTGCTCGGCGTCAACCTCGTAGAACCGACGCAGCGCGTCCCTCGTGTCCGACCGGCCGAACCCGTCGGTCCCCAGCGGCACGAACGGCTGGGGCACCCACCTCGCGATCTGGTCCGGGATCGCCTTCATCGAGTCGGACACGGCGACGATCGGCCCCTCGGCGCCGTTCAGCACCCGGGTCACGTAGGGCGTCCGCTTCGCCTCGCCGGGGTGGAGCCGGTTCCACCGCTCCGTCTCCAGCGCGTCCATCCGCAGCTGCTGGTACGACGGCGCGCTCCACACGTCGGCCGCGACGTCGTGCTCGGCCAGCAGCTCCTGGGCCCGGAGCGCCGTCTGGATCATCGGCCCGGAGCCGAACAGGTGGGCCCGGTGCCGCCGCTCGCCGTCGGCCCCCTTGAACCGGTACAGCCCCCGGAGGATGCCCTCCTCGTCCAGGCCCTCGGGCATGGCCGCCTGCGGGTACGGCTCGTTGTACACGGCGAAGTAGTAGATGAGGTCCTCGCCCTCGTCGTACATCCGCCGCAGCCCGTCGCGGGCGATCACTGCCAGCTCGTACGCCCACGACGGGTCGTACGCCCGCACCGCGGGATTGGTCGTCGAGACCAGCAGCGAGTGCCCGTCCTGGTGCTGGAGCCCCTCGCCGTTCAGCGTGGTCCGACCGTGGGTGGCCCCGAACAGGAACCCCCGGGCCCGCTGGTCGGCGGCAGCCCAGATCAGGTCCCCGATCCGCTGGAACCCGAACATCGAGTAGAAGAAGAACAGCGGGATCATCGGCTCGCCGTTGTTGGCGTAGGCCGTCCCCGCGGCGATGAACGACGACATCGAGCTGCCCAGAGACGACCTGTACGCCGAGTTCGCCAAGGGGTCGAAGCAGCCTGTGGCCACCACGATGGCCTCGGTTCGGCTGCTGCGCTCGCTGATGCGGGACGAGCGGATCGGGAAGCGGGTCGTGCCGATCATCCCCGACGAGGCCCGCACGTTCGGGATGGAGTCGCTGTTCCCCGAGTTCGAGAT
>DASQWG010000030.1:0-6903 GCA_035640375.1 Actinomycetota bacterium | reverse complement strand
CGGGCCTCGAGGTCCTCGAGCACCTCGCGAACCGTGGCCCCGTCGCCGTCGACCTGACCCTCGCCGCCGGTATGGCCACGGAGGATCGCCGGGACCTTGACCCGCACCGGCACGCTCAGGCCCCCTCCGTTGACGGGGTCCGCTCCGCCTCCGGCGGGGCCTGGCCGGGCGCGAGCCCGCAGAACGCCTCGTAGTCGATCAGCTCGGTCACCGTAGGGTGCTTCCCGCACACCGGGCAGTCCGGGTCCCACCGGAGCTTCACGCTGGTGAACTCGTTCCGCATCGCGTCGTACAAGACCAGCGTTCCGGCCAGACTCTGCCCCACGCCGAGCACCAGCTTGATGGCCTCGACAGCCTGGATCGAGCCGACGATCCCCGGGAGCACCCCGAACACGCCGCCCTCGGCGCACGAGGGCACCGTCCCTGGCGGGGGCGGCTCGGGGAACAGGCACCGGTAGCAGGGCGTGATGGGCCCGGGGAGGAACACGCTGGCCTGTCCCTCCCACTGATAGATCGACCCGTACACCAGCGGCTTCCCGAGCATCTGGCAGGCATCGTTGACCAGGTACCGCACCGGGAAGTTGTCGGTGCCGTCGACCACCACGTCGTAGCCGCCCAGCACGTCGAACGCGTTCTCGCTGGACAGCAGGACGCGGTGCGGGATCACTTGGACGTTCGGGTTGAGGTCGCGAAGGCGGTCGCCGGCCGACTCGACCTTGGGCCGACCGACATCGGCGGTGTCGTGGAGCAGCTGGCGCTGGAGGTTCGACAGCTCCACTTCGTCGAAGTCGACCAGGCCGATCGTGCCCACGCCGGCCGCGGCCAGGTACATCGCCGCCGGCGACCCCAGCCCGCCGGCCCCGATTACCAGCACCCGGGCCTCCTTCAGCAGCCGCTGCCCGTCCCCGCCGATGCCCGGGAGGATGATGTGCCGGGCGTACCGGCGGACCTCGTCCTCGGTGAAGCTCACGTGATCCTGACCTCCTCCTCCACGGGATCGCCGCGTTCGAACCGGAACGCCCGAAGCACCGGCTCGTCGCCGGCCAGCGAGACGATCACGTACCGAGCCCCCGGGTACGCGGCCACGTCCTCGCCGCTGACCGGGTCGGTCCAGTGGGCCAGGGCCCGATCGGTCGGCGAGGGGTATGCCTCGGTCCGCGGGTGGCTGTGGAAGAAGCCGAGGATGTCCCAGCCGCGGTCCTCGATCGCCGTGAAGACCCGCAGCTGCTCCCGCTCGTCGAACCGGTAGACCACGGGGCTCTCCTCGGCGTTGCGCATGGGATACACGCGGACGGGACGCCCGTCCTCGCCGGCGATCACGCCGCAGGCCTCGTTGGGGAGCCCGGCCCTGGCGTGCGCCACGATCTCATCCACCATCCGATTGGGGACCTCGAGCACGGCGTCACCGAGTCGAATCCTACCAACGGAGTGGGATTCACCCGGCCAGACGGCCACGGACCTCGACCCGACCGGGCCGCCCCTCGATGGTGCGGCCGATCTCCGCCGCGGGGACCGCCCTGTCCCGCAGGCCGGCCTCCAGGGCCTCGGCCCGCTTCCCAGAAGCCGCGATCAGCAGGCCGCCGGAGGTCTGGGCGTCGGCCAGGACGAACCGCTCGGCCTCGTCGAGGTCGCCCCACGCCACGTGGGGCTCGACGAAGGTGCGGTTGCGGCGGGTCCCTCCGGCGATCACCCCCCGGCGGGCCAGGTCGAGGGCACCCGGCAGCACCGGAATCGCGCCGGCGTCGATCTCGGCGGCCACACCGGAGGCCTCCAGCAGCTCCAGGAGATGACCGAGGAGCCCGTACCCGGTCACGTCGGTGGCCGCCTCGGCTCCCGCCTCGACCATGGCCTCCGAGGCCGGCCCGTTCAGGGTGGCCATGAGATCGACCGCGGCCCGGGCCTGCTCCTCGGTGGCCGCGCCGCGCTTGATGCCGGTGGTGATCATGCCCACACCCAGCGGCTTCGTCAGGAACAGGCGCGCTCCGACCGGTGCAGTGGAGTTCCGGACCAGACGGTCGAGGGAGACGAGCCCGGTCACCGCCATCCCGTACTTCGGCTCGGGGTCGTGGATGCTGTGACCGCCCACCACGGCGGCTCCGGCCTCGTCGGCGACCTTGGCGCCGCCCTCGAGGACCCTGGTCAGCAGCTCCAGAGGTAGGTCGTCCACCGGCCAGGCCACCAGGTTCAGGGCCAGGATCGGCCGGCCGCCCATCGCGTACACGTCGCTGATGGCGTTGGCCGCCGCCACCCGGCCCCAGTCGAAGGGGTCGTCCACGATCGGTGTGAAGAAGTCCACGGTCTGGATCAACCCCGTGCCGTCGGGCAGCCGGTAGACGGCAGCATCGTCCTTCGTGTCGGTGGCCACCACGACATCGGCAGGCGTCGGGGACGGCCCCAGGCGCTCCAGGACCTCGCTGAGGTCCTGCGGGCTGAGCTTGCAGGCGCACCCGGCACCGTGGCTGAAACTGGTCAGCGATCGGTCCATCCATCCGAGGATAACGCCCGGGTTCCCGAGGGGCCGGGCGCCCGGTAGAGTGTCAGCACCCGACCAAAGGGAGGGAACCGATGGCCGAGAACGTGGCCGAGAAGGCCAAGAATGCGGTGATCGGCGTGATCCGTGGCGCAGGCGACATCGTCGATGGCGTCCGGCAGACGGCCCAGGACATCATCACCGGGGCGCTGCGGGGCGCGGGGGAGATCGCCGGCACGGCAGTGGGCGTGGTCACCGACACGGTGAGGGGCGCCATCCGCGGCACGAAGGAGACTGGGGTCGAGTTGGCGGCCGGCGCCAAGGGCGTGGTCTCCGGCGCCGTGCAGGCCGTGGGCGAGGTCGGCGGCGACGTGATCGACGCGACTCGGCACGCGGTGCGCTCGGCCGTGAAGAGCGCCGCCGAGGTCGGGGGCGACGTTGGCGGGACCGCCGTCGGGGCGGTGGAGGGGGCCGTCGAGGCCGCCGGACGGGTCGGAAAGGACGTGGCCGGCGTGACCAGGGCCGCGGCCGAGGCGGCCGTGGAGGCGGCCGGTGAGGTCTCCCGGGACGCCCTCGAGGCCGTGAAGAAGAGCCTGACCACCGCGGCGTCGGTGCCCCGGGATGTGGTGGAGTCGGCCATCAAGGGCAGCGGCGGAGGCTCGGACAAGAGCTAGCCGTGGGCACCTCGGAGCACAACCTCGTCCTGATCCTGGCCCGCGGGTTGGCCTCCTCGATCGCCACCCCGATGTTCCTGGTCGATCCCGACGGCACGCTGGTGTACTTCAACGAGCCGGCGGAGACGATCCTCGGGACGACCTACGCGGAGGCCGGCGAGCTCGATCCTCAAGAGTGGGGCACGATGTTCTACCCCGAGGACCCGGCCACCGGCGCCAAGCTCTCCACGGAGGAGCTGCCGCTGGCCAAAGCGCTGGCCGAGCAGCGGCCGGCCCACCGGAGCGTGAGCATCACCGGCCGCGACGACGTCCGGCGGACCATCGCTGTCACCGCCTTCCCCCTGTTCGCCCGGACCGACGAGTTCGTCGGTGCGGTGTCCATCTTCTGGGAGGTGGACGAGGGATAGTGCGAGCCAGGATCTGGGGATGCAGGGGGTCCCTGGCCTCCCCTGGGCCGGAGACCGTTCGCTACGGCGGGAACACGTCGTGCGTCGAGGTCCGGCTCGGCGACGACACGCTGATCATCCTGGACGCCGGGACCGGGATCCGGCCACTGGGGATCGTGCTGCGTGAGGAGCTCCCCAGGACGATCCACATCTTCCTCACCCACCTCCACCTCGACCACCTCGAGGGGCTCGGGTTCTTCGGGCCCCTCTGGGAGCCGAACGTGGACCTGCACATCTGGGGCCCACCGTCGCCGCTCCGCTCGCTGGATCGGCGGATCGCCCGGTACCTGTCGCCGCCACTCTTCCCGATCCACCTCCAGGACATCCCGTCGCACCCCACGTTCCATGACGTCCCCGACGAGGACTGGAAGATCGGTCCCGCGCTGATCCGGGCCCGGCCGGTGTCGCACCGTGGGCCAACGGTCGGCTACCAGATCTCCGAGAACGGCCAGTCGCTGGCGTACATCCCCGACCACGAGCCGGCGCTCGGCGTGGACCTCGAGTCCGTGGAGCCGGAGTGGGTCAGTGGCCACGCCGTGGCCCAGGGCGTCGATCTCCTGTTCCACGACTCGCAGTACACCGAGGAGGAGTACCTCCAGCGGATCGGCTGGGGTCACTCGAGCGTGTCCCACGTGGTGTCGTTCGCGCAGCTGTGCCGGGTTCAGCAGCTCGTGATGTTCCACCACGATCCGCTGCACACCGACGACCAGCTCGAGGCCATGCTGCGGCAGGCGAAGTCAATGTGGAACGGTCACGGGAGCGATCCGGTCCTCGCCCACGAGGGCATGGAACTGGACCTGGACTGACGCCTACAGCTGGCTCACGGCCCGGCCGGTGAGGACCAAGCCCATCAGGAGGATCACGGCGGCGCCGCCGATGGGGAGCACCCGGGCCAGCCGGCCCCACGACCGTCGGGCCACCGCGTCGCGCGCTCGAACGGCCAGGACCCCAACGGCCGCGATGGCGGTGGCCAGGCCCAACCCGAACGCGGCGACCAGCCCGAGACCCAGGGCCAGCCGTCCGAGCGCGGCTGCGGCGATCAGGACCAGGAGCGCGCTCGGTGATGGGAGGAGACCGCCGGATAAGGCCACGGCCGCGACCCCTCTTCGAGAGAGGGGGTTCGGGTGGTCGTGACCGTGCTCGCGCGAGCGAACCCGCGCGAGGAGGAGCGCGCCTCCCAGGCCCACCGCGGTCAGTCCCGCCGCGAGCCCGAGCCACGGGTAGAGCCGCTCGGCCGGGACGACCCGCTCCGCCAGGAACACGACCGTGGCCAGGCCGACCACCGACACGGTGTGCATCGCCGAGACCGCCACGCCGACGCCGACCGCCTCCCGGGCCGTGCCGGCCGTCCCCCCGAGGTACGCAGCGGCAACGGTCTTCCCGTGCCCGGGGGCCATCGCGTGGAGGACACCCACACCGAACGCGGCGAGCATCGCCAGAAGGACAGCGGTCGGCGAGAGCGAGGGCCGAGCGACCAGCGCGGCCAGTAGATCGCCTCCCGGCCTCCGGTCGCTGTCGCTACCCGTGGCGGCGCCGCCAGCGGCCTGGTCCCCCGGTCCGAACGTGAACCTCGCGACCCGCACGTCGACCGGCGCTGACAGAAGGTCGTCGGGGTAGCTCTGGAGCGCCCCGCTGATGCTCGCCGCGGGCACCGTCGATGCCGTGACGGCCATCCCATCGGCCCCGGCGGCCGAGATCTCGCGCCAGCCGATCCGGCCCCGGTCATTGGCGTCCCGGAACACGGCCGTTCCGGCCCGGGGAACGGCTGCGCGGAGGGTCGCCTCCAGCCGCAATACGTCGAGCCCTGCCTGTCCCGGGAGGAGGGCCATCCGGCTCTCCTCGAGGACGAGCGGCACCCGCTCGCCGCCGATCTGGAGCGAGAGGCCCCCACGGATCGCTTCGGCACGGCCGGCCGCCCACGCCGAGCGCTCGTGCGCCTCGGTGGCCCCGTCGCCGTCGGCGTCGATCTCGGAGCGTTCCTGGAACGTGGGGATCTCGGCGAGGTCCAGGACGTACCGCACCTCCAGCACCTGAGGGCGAATCAGGATGCCGCTGTACGTGTTGACCGTGAAGTTGCCGAGCGGATGCGCCGATGCGGACCCGGCCGGCCCGGCCAGGACGGCGGCGGCCGACACGGCGATGACGGCCAGCACCCGGCGGACGGCCGTCATGACGGAGCCTCGAGCCGCTCCAACACCCGCCGAGCCTTCGGCGCGTGCACGGGCGAGAAGTGCGGATTGATGGTGAGCGCCTCATCCAGGAAGTCCCGCGCCTGGTCGGTTCGTCCCAGGCGGAACGCGATCATCCCGGCGTGGAAATGGAACAAGGCGCTCTGGGTCCCCAGGCCGAGCGCCTCGCGGGTGAGCTGCGCTGCGGCCCGGTGGCGTCCCTCTTCAGACAGGGCCCAGGCCAAGGCGTCCGCAGCGGCCACATTGGGCCGGCTACGGTACGCGGCCCTGGCCCGCTCCAGCGCTCCGTCCAGGCCGTGGTCGGCGAAGAACAGCGCCATCTCCAGGTCCGTGTCCACCTCGGCGCTCCGGGCCAGCCGATCCATGGCTCGAACCAGCGCTGTCGACTCGGTCGCGCCCGTCTGGTCCCCCGCCGCGACCTGGACCTCCGTCAGCAGCATGACGGTCTCGGGCGCGGGATAGCGGCGAGCGACGCTCGCCAGCATGCGCGCAGCCCGGGCCAGATCACCGCGGGCCGCAGCGACCCGGGCCAGGCCGATCCGGGGAAGCACCGAACCCGGGTCCTGGGCTCGTCCGTCCCGGTATGCGCGCTTCGCATGGAGCAACCGGCCGGCCCCGAAGTACAGGTCGCCGAGCTGCGTGGATGTCCACGCCGCGTCCTCCGGCGTGGCCGCGAACCGGACCGCCCGACGCATCGCCGATGTGGCTCCGGCCACGTCACCTGTGAGCTCGCGGAGGTACGACACCCGGGCGTACGAGGAAAGCCCGGGGCGAAGATCGACCATCGCCTGGATGGCTCGGGCGGCCCCTCGGTACCGGCCGAGCTCCACGAGCGCGTCCCCGATCACCCCGCGAGCCTCGGCGTCGAAGGGACTGACCGCCCGGGCCCGCCGCCCCCACTGGAGGGCTTCCTCGAAGTCGTGCCGGGCCAGGGCCAGCACCCCCATGCCGACCAAGGCGTCGACGTTGCCCTCCTCGCGGAGTGCCAGGGAGCGCCGCAGGGCCCGTTCGGCTCGCGGGTACCAGGTCGGATCGGCGCTCCGCCGGGCCTCGCGTAGCGCGGCCAGTCCCAGGGCGGCCGAGGAACGCCACCCGGGCCCGGCGGTGGCGATCGAGGGGCCGCG